>NZ_JBQFYA010000011.1:0-194379 GCF_056541245.1 Ruegeria sp. AI3 | reverse complement strand
GCACATTGCTACCTTCGAGGAGTTTCCTCCGATCCCCCCAGGAACGCCGGACCCCTACGAACCACCCACTGACTGAAGGGCGGCTTTGTCCGCGCAATAGGCCTTGATGAAACACGTGGCGAAGGGCCGGATCGAACCCACTTTGCCTAAAGCGTGATGCCCACAGATGTCCGGTCTTATACAGGTGGGTACAAACCTGACGAAACGACCGTTTCTGCTAGAGGGTTTTTCTCCACGAGGTTTTTCCTCATTTTGCGATGCCCGTAGATCGGTCCCGTAGTTGTTTGTATTGTTCGGTGTAAGCCAAAGCTAAAAATGCTGCGGTTGTGATGAATGTCCGCTTAGTTCCTTAGTGCGACGCAGACTTGAAGCTTGTCGCATCTGTCACCTAGATAGGGTTCAGGTGGGATCGCGGTAGCTTAGCAGGTTGGTCTTTTCCGGCTCAATCCTTCTATTCGACTGCGTGCTTGAATACTGCAGCCTTAGTCGCGTCGCGGACACTCGCAACGTTCAACTAAAAATCCTTGCAGGCCCTAGCATTAGAATTTGTGCGGCAGGAGCACAACAAATGCTTAAAAAACTGCTTCTTTGAAAAGTAGCTGCCCTTTCATAAACTTGTGCTGTGACTATTTCAAAACCATTTGATTGGGATTTGCGTCGACTTCTGCAAATGTCTCCCTTGCTTCCAACCCCACTTTCGCAAGTAAAGTCAAACCGGTGAGACACCGTTTACATTGAGATAGATCGCGTAAAGGCTGCTTGTTCCGGTCGCGAACAACCGGTTCAGCTTGGCGCCGCCAAAACATATATTCCCTACCATCTCGGGTATGTGCAACTTGCCGATCAAATCTCCTTGTGGGTTCAGGCAATGAACACCGTCTGCAGCAGAACTCCAGATGCGGCCTTCACGGTCTGGCCTGAAACCATCGAACAGCCCCGCCGAACAATTGGCAAACACCTCGCCGCCCGTCAGAGTTCTTCCGTCGCTCGCGACGCCGAATCTGCGAATATGCGCCGGGCCATCTGGGTCATGGGTGACGCCCGTGTCGGAAATGTAGAGAGCGCTCTCGTCCGGCGAAAAGGCCAAGCCGTTGGGTTTCACGAAGTCGGTGGCAACGGCTGCCACCTCGCCTGATGTCGGATCCAAACGAAACACATGACACGCCCCGATCTCACTTTCGGCGCGTTCGCCTTCATAGTCCATCATGATCCCGTAGGAGGGATCGGTGAACCAGATCGACCCGTCCGATTTGACGACAACATCATTCGGCGAGTTTAAACGCTTTCCCTTCCAAGCGTCCGCTAGAACCGTGATAGAGCCGTCATGTTCAGTCCTTGTGACACGCCGGGTCAGATGTTCGCATGACACCAGCCGACCCTCCCGATCCACCGTGTTGCCGTTGGCATTGTTCGAGGGCTGCCGAAACACTGAGACCGATCCATCGGTGTCATCCCAGCGCATCAGACGGTTGTTGGGGATATCAGACCAGACCAGATAGCGCCCGGCGGCAAACCAGGCCGGCCCTTCGGACCAACGCGCACCGGTCCACAACCGTTCGACCCGCGCGTGGCCAATGAAACAGGCTTCGAACTCTTTTTCGATGACCTCAAATCCGGTGCCCTCCAGAACGCCGTACATCCATTTTCTCCTTTGTTTGTCCTTTAGCCGCCGCCGAACCTGTGCGTTCGTGGCGTTTTGGGGTCAGGCCACAGACGGCCTGACGTGGATCCTCAGCCCTGGAGTTCATTCGGCAGCAAAGCACCAGGCATGTTCTGATAACTGACCGGGCGCAGCCATCGTGCAATACCGAAAGTACCGACAGAAGTCGCGCGCACGTCGGTGCTAGCCGGGTAAGGCCCGCCATGCATCATCGCCGAGCACACCTCGACACCCGTGGGAAAGCCATTGGCCAACAAACGTCCGGCTTTCTCTTCGAGAATGGGCATTAGGGTGCTGGCGAAGTCATGATCTGCGTCATCCATGTGCACCGTCAGGGTCAGTTGGCCTTCCAGCCCTTCGGCGAGCGCCACCATCTGGTCCGTGTCGTCGCACAGAACGATGATGCCAGCCGCACCGAATACTTCGTGTTGCAGTTTGGGGTTTGCCATCCACTGTTCCGCGTTGACTTTGAACAACGCAGGCAGGGCTGCGCGTTTTCCAGCCGCGACACCGCAGGATGTGACCTCGGTCATCAGATCGCGGAAGGCACGCACGCCCTGTTCATAAGCCACGTGGATGCCGTCGGTCAGCATCTTCTGCTCGGCGGTTCGGTTCAGTGCGTCAACACAGGCGGTTTCCAACGCATCCGCATCCGGGCCTTTCAGCATCACGGCAACGCCGGGGTTGGTGCAGAACTGCCCGGCCCCCATGGTCAGAGACGCGGCCCAGCCCGCGCCGATCTCTGCCGCTCGCGCATCCATAGCGGTGGGCAGACAGAACATCGGGTTGACCGAGCCAAGTTCGCCGTAAAACGGAATCGGGTTTAGGCGCGCATGGCACAGATCATAAAGCGCCCTGCCACCGGCCAATGATCCGGTGAAGCCAACCGCCCGAATATCGGGATGTTGCACTAGGACCGATCCGACCTCGCGCCCTGACCCCTGCACGATCTGGAACGTGCCTGCGGGCATGTCGCAGAACTCAATCGCCTTGGCGATGGCCTGAGCCACCAATTCAGCGGTACCCGCATGGGCGCTGTGGCCCTTGACGATCACAGGGCATCCAGCGGCCAAAGCCGAGGCGGTGTCCCCGCCCGCCGTTGAAAAGGCGAGCGGGAAGTTCGACGCACCAAAGACGGCCACCGGGCCGATGGCTTTGTGCGTCAGGCGCAGATCAGGACGGGGGAGTGGCGTCCGATCAGGAAGTGCGCCGTCTTTGCGGATATCGAGATACCCGGTCTCTTCGATCAAATCGGCAAACATGCGCAACTGCCCGGTGGTGCGGCCGCGTTCGCCCACCAGGCGCACCTCGGGCAGTCCAGTCTCTGCCATGCCGGTCTGGGTAATCTCCTCCCCCAAAACATCCATCTGCTCAGCAATCGTGCGCAGGAACGCTGCTCGCTCGGCCCGCGATTTGCCCGCAAACGCGCGAAAGTCACGGCGAGCGGCTCGACAAGCCTCGTCGACCTGCGCAGCTGTCGCCTGCGCAAAGTTCTGCCCGTCCAGATCATCTGAGGCACGCTGGTTTTCTGAGCCGACCCAGTTTCCGTCGATCAGGTTTTGTCCAAGGATCATCTTATTTTCCCCACTTCAGGACCATCGGGTCCAACGGTTTCAAGAGGTCGATCAAACGGTCGCGGATCGCCGGTTGAAGCGGGTCAATCGGGTGACGACAGAACTCGGACCGGATCACGCCGCCTTCGACCATCGCCGCCTTGCAGGACTGCCAGCCGCATTGGCGGTTTTCGTGGTTGATCACCATCGCCACCCGCCCATAGGCGGCGGTTGCCTCATCAAAGCGACCTGCCTGGTGATGGGTGATGACCGGCTTGATCTGGTCCACGATCATACCCGAGGTCATCGACCCCGTGGCTCCCGCATCCAGATCGGCCAGCAGGGTGATCCCCTCTTCCCCATCAAACGGCGCTTCAATCGCGTCGCCCCCTTCGGCAATCAGCGCACGCAGCTTGTTGGCGGCACGGGGACATTCGATCTTGAACAGCTTCACCATCTCGATCTCTTGCGCCATGCGCACCAGCAGAGGCACCGGCAGGTCGACACCCGACAAAGGCGCATCCTGAACCATAATCGGAATGCCGACCTCGCCCACCGCAGCAAACTGCTCGAAGGTCTGCTGTGCATTCCCTTTCAGAAGCGCCCCGTGATAGGGCGGCATCATCATCACGATGTCCGCACCCAAGTCCTTGGCAAATTGCGCCCTTTCCACCGCGATCTGAGTAGCGAAATGGCTGATCGTCACGATCATTGGAACACGTCCCGCGACGTGCTCCAGACTGAGCCGGGTCAAAGTCTCGCGCTCGGCGTCCGAGATCAGGAACTGTTCGGAGAAATTCGCCAGAACACAGATCCCATCCGCGCCCTGATCAATCAGACAATCAAGAACGCGTTTCATCCCATCCAGATCAAGCGTTCCGTCCTCGTTGAACGGTGTTGGCGCAACTGGCCAAATACCGGTGTAGGTCATGATTTACTCCGTAATCTGGAAGTGTTTGAGGTGTTTGTCCGTGATTTCGATCCCAAGACCCGGCGTATCGTCATCCAGATCAAGGAACCCATCAACGGCTTCGGGGTCACCTTCGAAGATGTAATAGAAAAGCTCATTTCCGACCTCGACATCAAAGACGGGGAAGTACTCGCTGATCATGCAATTGGCGTTGGCCATGGTCAGATGGTAATTGTGCATCTGGCCCGCATGGGGGATCACAGGCACCTGAAACGCCTCGGCAATCGCGTTGATCTTCTGCGCTGCGGTGATGCCACCCACCCGGTTCGTGTCATATTGCAGGACCGATACGGCCTTTTTCTCGATCAGGTCTTTGCAGCCGATGACCGAGAATTCATGCTCACCGCCAGAGACTGGCACGATATTCATCGCATTCAACTCGCGGTAGCCTTCGACATCGTCGGCGATCACCGGCTCTTCCAGCCAGCGGGGTTCATATTTGACGAGTTTGGGCAGCATCCGCTTGGTGTAGTCGAGATTCCAGCCCATGTAGCATTCGAGCATGAGATCGACGTCATAGCCGATGACCTCGCGCACGGCCTCGACCCGTTTGAGGTTCTCGCGCATCCCAGCCATACCATCTTTGGGCCCCCAGCCGAACCGCATCTTGTAGGCGGAGTAGCCGTTCTTTCGCGCCTTGGCGGCCTCGGCCTGCATTACGTCGATGGGACCGGAGTAGAGCTTGGAGTAATAAACCGGGATCTTCTCTTTGGTGCGCCCGCCCAGCAGTTTGAACACAGGCTTACCCGCCAGCTTGCCCATCAGGTCCCAGATCGCCAGATCGACGGCCGAGATCGCCGTCATCCCGATCCCCTTGCGCCCCCAGGCGTGGCTGCGCCGGTACATCTTTTCCCAGAGGTAAGCATAGTCGAACGGGTCTTCGCCGATCACCAGCGGAGCAAACCATTCGTCAATGGCCGCCTTGACCACCGAAGGAGCCAAGGCCGCGTTGCCGATACCGATGGTGCCGTCTTCGGTCTCGACCTCGCAGGTTAGCCATTGGTGGAACCGGAAAGACGACATCGCATCGCCTTTTTCGTAAAGCACGTCTGAGGCGTTGGTGCAGAAATTGCCCGTCGGCGGCACGGTTGGTCCAGTCCAGTTCCAGACGCGGGTGCGCACGGATTTAATCTTGGTCATCTTGGTCTCCTCAGTCCGCGCTGCGTTCGGCGCGATGTGTTTTGGCCATGCGCACCAGCAGATCGAACGCCTGCCGCATTGCGCCCGGATTGGCCTTGTTCTGTCCGGCGATATCAAAGGCCGTGCCATGCGCGGGGGTGGCGACCGGGATGGGTAAGCCGCCGGCCACGGTCACGCCGCGCTCAAAGCCCATCAGCTTGATCGCGATCTGGCCCTGGTCGTGATACATGGTCACAACCGCATCGACCTCGCCCCGCTGCGCCTTGAGGAACACGGTGTCCGAGGGCCACGGGCCGGTCACATTCAACTGTTTCTGCTGCGCCTTGCGCACGGCGGGCTCCAGAATGTCGATCTCCTCCCGGCCAAACTTGCCATTGTCGCCAGCATGGGGGTTCAGCGCCGCCACTGCGATGTTGGGGCGAGCTTTGCCCGCCTTGCGCAGCGTGTCATTGGCCAGATTGACCGCCTTCAATATCCCCTCTTCAGTGATATTGGCCGCCACATCCTTCAACCCGATATGTGAGGTCACGCGGGTCGTCATCAGCTCATCCAGAACGTTGAGTTCAGAGTGATAGCCGGTATGCCCCATGTAGCTCGCCATGTAGCGGTGCTCGTCCTCGGCATTCAGCCCGGCGGCGGTCATCGCGGCCTTGTTGAACGGGCCGAACAGGATACCATCCACCTTTCCCGCCATCGCCAGATCCATTGCTTTGTCGAGACAGCGGAGCGACGTCGTACCGCCCTCGACGGTGAACTCCGCGATCTTCACGTCCTCGGGCGCGATGGTGTCGAGTTCAAGATGTGACAGGCCCGGTTGATTTGCCACTGCATCCACCGTGTTGATCGGCACGTTCAGATCAGCCTGTTCCGCGCCGCGCCTCCACAGATGACTGTCTCCAACAAGCACAATATCCGCGGCCTCCTGCACGCCGTCCTGATTGAGCAGTTTGGCGATCAGTTCCGGGCCGATCCCCGAAGGGTCGCCGGGCACAATTGCGATACGAGGCTTAGTCATGCCGCGTTCTCCCAGTGTTTTGAAAATCCGTCGGGCAAGATGACCATCACGTCCGGTTCCTTGCCCGTATCAAAGGTCTGCACAACCTCGAACGTATCAAGATTGAACCGCTGCACCTGTTCGCAATCGATGGCGATATAGGCAAAGGCGGCCTCATCATCGATGCATAGTGCCAGCGGGTTCGCGGGTGTTTTCTGTTCGTGCAGCATCTCGCCCGTAGCTTCATCGAATACCGAGAACGACCCCCCGAAATGGTTCATCGTCACCAACCGGTTGCGTTTCTCGTCGTAGTAGATGCGGCAGGGATCATCTGGCGTAGGAAAGGTGCGCTCGATCTCAAGCGTGTTGGTGTTGACCACGGCTACGGTGTTCGAGATACGCTGCGAGGTATAGAGCGTCTGTGCCTGTTCCCGCAGGCAACGCCCTTCAGGTTTCTTTCCGGTCTTGATTGGGATCGGCGAAACCGACGCATCATATGGATTGAACACGGTAACATTGCCCGAGGTCAGGTTCATTGAATACGCTGTGTGTCCGTCCCTGGTCAGCGCAAACAGATGGCACTTGGTGCCGCCGGTTGGCGTGATGTGATCCCAGCCTTGATCGAAGGCACGCGGGTTTTCCTTGACCAGCAGATGGCCTGTCCATTCGGACAGCACGTAGAGACGCCCCTGCCCGTCTAGCCCAATCCCGTGCGGACGGGCATGCTCGCCCAGATCGTAGCTGTGCACGATTTCCTGTTTGCGGATGTCGATCACGATCACGGACCGACCGTCGGTGCCTTCGATACCGGAATTTTGCACGCCGTAATGACCGACATAGGCATAGTGAAACTCGTCATCGACCACGAACTCATGAGGGAAATGCGGCAGATCCAACCGCCCCTGCCGGGCACCGGTTTCAATGTCATACCAGCTTACGCAATGGCTGCATTTTTCAATCAACATCATGGATTGCGCCATTCGGGCTCTCTCCGTCTTTGGTTACTTCAGGTGCCTGCGGCCAGCCCTAACGGGCCAGCCACAGGCGAGTTTCTTAGCGCTCCAATGCGCCCACGCCCGAGAAGCGGAACGCTTCTTGTTCCAGCGCATCGATCTCCTCAGCGCTCATCTGGTCATGCGCGACGGTGATCCGGCCCAAGAACACAAAGGGCAGTTCGTCCTGCCGGCCCTCCATATGCGCCTTGATCGCTTCGGCTGTCGCCGCCCCCACATCGTCACCCATGCGCATCGGGGTCGCGTCCAGCTCGCCCCGGCGAATGGCGTCCAGCTCAAGGCCGGTGCCGCCCCAACCGGTCGAGAACACGTCTTTCTCTTTGCCGACCGCAAGCTGAGCTTCGACCGACCCCATGGCCATCGCGGTGTTGGCGTTATGGATGATGGTGGCTTCTGGATAGGCTTGCAGGATCAGGCTGGTGCCCTCAAAGCCGCCTTCGCGCTGGTACTCACCGTAATGCTCGTAAACGGTAGTCCAGTTGCCTTTCTCCTCAACGCAAGCCTTGAAATCACCCGACCGCTGGTCGTCGGTGATGCCAGGAATTCCGCGGTTCATCGCCATCGTGACGTCACTGCCCAGCCGTTCCAGCATATAGTCGCACATGGTCAGAGCACCGGCGGCAGAGCTGAAGTCGAACCACGCATCAGGCTGATTTATCAGCTCTTTTGGTGGCGTGTGGAAGGCCCAGACGAAGGTCGCAAACCCGTCATTTCCGGCCATCTTGTCGATATTGTCAGCCTGAATAGCCAGTTCCGACGGGCCAAAGATCACGAAGTCATACAGGTCCGCATCCTGAACCACCTGGTTGGCATAGGTCGATTGCAGACTGTGTTCGATCTGACGGCTGGCGAATTCGGTGGTTTCATACTCAATGCCCAACTCGTCCAGACGTTTGGTCATCGCCAGATAGTTGCGCGCCCAGAAGTCGGAGGTGTCAGCAGAAGGATAGATCAGTGCGATCTGCAAAGGTGCATCCTGAGTGCCTTCATACTTGACCGCTTCGGCCCCTGTCATCGCCTGCAAGGCTTCCAACTTGCCGTCGGCGTTAACCTCGCCCGGGACCCAGTAGTCCCGATCTTCGATACCCGGCAGTTCCTTAAGCGGTAGCTTTCCGTGCCCATCAGCAAAGGCTGCAGTGGCACAAAGGCAAAATGCGCTTGTCGTCAGTAGTGCTTTGTTCAATTGTTTCACGGTAAGTCCTCCCTTTCGCGAACATTGTGGGGCCTTGCAGGTGCGCCAGGACTCCTACCTCCGGGCGCACCACTTTTGTTTGCCTTAGCCGCTTGGCGTAGGCTCGGTTGCCAGTCCCGCCCCTAGGGCAAGCAACAGGATTAATGCGCCGATCAGAGCGGCCGAGAAGCGGATCAGTTTTTGCGCCTCTTTGCTGCGCAGACCCGCCAGAAGGCCCTGCGCCCCGTCACGGTCTTTCTTTTGCATCCAGGTGTAGAGCGCGACCGAGCTGACGATCACCACGCCCGAGGCGACGGATTGCCAGAAGAACTCGATCCGCAGAGTCACCAGTGCGTTGATCATCATCGACAGCAGCAGCACACCGGCCAGAGAGCCCAGCATCGAAGCGCGTCCACCGAACAGGGACGTGCCGCCCACAACAACCGCCGCAATCACATGCAGGTTGAAATACGGGGCCGAGGTCGCCTGAATGGCGTTCAGCTTTCCGGTCAGCATGACACCGGCCATCGCGGCAGCGGCACCCATCAGCACATAGGCATAGATCTTGTGTCGATCGACGGCCACACCGGTCATTTCACTGGCTTCGGGGTTTGAACCGATGGCGATGGTGTAGCGCCCGAAATAGGTGCGGGTCAGCACAACGTAGCCAATGGCCATTGTGATCAGGCCCAGCACCACCGGCACGGGAATGAAACCTGGGATCTGACCACGTCCGATTTCGGTGATGAGATCGGGGAAACGGGCCAGCACCAGACCTTTGGCAATCACCAGTGCCAGACCGCGATAGACGAGGTCCATCGCCAGAGTGCCGATCAGATCAGGTACCTTGAACCGGGTAATAACCAGACCGTTGATCAATCCCATAATCGCGCCCAGCACAATCGCCAGAGGTACGGCTACCCAGGCCGGAAAACCATATTGCTTCACAAGAAAGGCCATGAGAATGGCCGACAGTGCCGCAATCGAGCCAATCGACAGATCAATCCCGCGCTGGGTGATGACAAAGGTCATCGCCATTGCCATCGGCATATACAGCGCCGCATCCAGCAGGATCAGATTGAGATTGGTCAGACGGAAATACCGGGCTGGTTCCGCAATCCCCATGAAGATGAGAATGGCCAGGATCATCACCATTGGCCCGATAAAGGCCAGATAGGGCTCCAACCGGTCCATGATGGTTCTTTGTTCAGTGTTTGTCATCGCCGCGGACATAATGTTCTCCTTCACGCAGCTGCATCCTGGGCGCCGACAATCAGGCCCAGAACGTCTTGAACGGAACTCTCCGCAGTTTTGACAACGCCAACGGCGCGGCCCCTGCGTTGCACATGCACGCGGTCCGCCACTTCGAACACGTCATCCAGGGAGTGCGAAATCAGGATCACGGCAAGGCCCTGTTCACGCAGCGCCTTGATCAGCTTCAGCGTCCGTGCCGTTTCCTGTGGCCCAAGTGCGGCAGTGGGTTCGTCCATCACCAGCAAGCGCAGGTCTTCGTGATAAACCGCGCGCGAGATCGCGACCGCCTGACGTTGCCCGCCTGACAGGCTTTCCGTCATCACATCCATCGACCGCAGCCGCACACCAAGACGTTCTTCCAGAACCCGAGCCGCCTCAGACTTCATGCGTTTGTTGTCCAGAAACGGAATGCCGAACACGTTTTTGGTCAACTCGTTGCCCAGAAACATATTGGCCGCAGGGGAAAGGTGATCAGCCAGTGCGAGGGTCTGGTAAACCGCATCAATCCCGTTTGCGATTGCGTCAGAGTGGCTGGCCATCTCCAACGGTTTTCCATCCATCAGGATGTGGCCTTCGGTGGGCTGATACACTCCGGTCAGGATCTTGATCAGGGTGGATTTTCCCGCCCCGTTGTCCCCGACGATGGCGAGTACTTCTCCTGCATAGGCCGCCAGATCGACGTCCTGCAGCGCGGTCACCCCGCCGAAGCGTTTGGTTATTCCCAGCATTTGAACCAATGGCTGTTCGCTCATGGTTTCCTCCTTTGCGCAAAGCTCCGCCATGGCGGTCGAAAGGCCGCTGAGCTGGCTCTGTGCTGTGTCATCTTTTCGAGCGGGGCCCTCGCCATTTCAGGCAAGGACCACCGGAACGGTTACTTGCCCCAGATCTTTGCGTAGGCTTCGCGATAAGGGCTGTCCGGGTCGAACTGATTGCTATCGCCCAGCTTGGCCAGACCTTCCTCCGTCACCAGTGCGGGCGACGTGACATAGCCCGAGCATGCCTCGCCCTGAATGGCACGGTTCAGTTCATCGACCAGTTGCCAGCCTTGCAGGTTGAGTGGCTCGGCCACGGTGATTGTCTGGTAGTTGCCGCTGCGGATACGCTGGAAGGCAGCCTCTGAGCCATCACCAGCCGAGCCCGCTTGAGGCCCGTCGTCTGACGAGATACCCGCCGCCGCCAATGCAGGTCCCATGAAGTCAAAATACAGATCGTTGATCGCTAGCGCGTGTGTCCACTGGTCGCCGTATTTCTGCAGCAGACTCGTGGTCAAAGGTCCCATTCGGGCCGAGGTATCGGCGATCGGAGTATCGACATATTCCAGCACCGTACCGCCCGCAGCCTCGATGGTTTCTTTGATCCGGTCGGCCTTGTCGATGGCGATCTGATAGGTCGAGTCGGTAAAGATGATTGCGCCAACCCCGTCGCCGCCGTCTTCCATGGCCCATTCAGCAGCCACTTCGGACACTGTCATCGCGTCGGTTGAGACATTGGCAAAAATGCCTCCCGGCGCGTCACATCCGATCTTGGGACCCGAGTGCCACGCGACCATCGGGATTCCCGCGCTGACAACACCCTCTAGTGCTGCCTGTTGTTCAACAGCGTCAAAGCCGTTGATGATGATCCCATCCGGCTGCAACGCTAGTGCCTGGCCGATGGCTCCGGTCCGCCCCTGAATAGAACCGGCTCCGTCCAGTACGCGAACGTCCCAGCCAATGGTGCCAACTGCTTCTTCGACGCCATTGGTGACCCCGAGAATGCCTCCATTTTTTAGATCGCCCGCGACGACGACAATGGATTTGCCTTCAGCAGCTGTCGGTCCACTGGTTGGCCCGTCAAACGCCGTCTCGGCGGCGAGCGGAAATCCCAAGCCTGTCAGAAGCGCGGCGGCGGATACCGCCATGAAAGTCCGTTTCAGCATAATCTCCTCCCTTATGCTGTTTACTTTTTGGCGCCTTTGCGACGCTGAGCGTAACCGGCGATACCGATTGCAATCAGAAGCGTGACACCGTTGAACATCGGCTCGACCCAGAAGGATCCACCGAATTGCTGAATGCCCGAGATACCAACAGCCAGGATCGCGACACCCACGACTGTTCCCCAAACATTCACGCGTCCCGGCTTGATGGTCGTGGACCCAAGAAAGGCCCCGACCAAAGCAGGTAACAGGAATTCAAGACCGACCGAAGCTTGCCCGATCCGCAATTTCGACGCCAGCAACACCCCGGCAAAGGCGGTGATCAGGCCTGATGACATGAAAGCGCCTATAACGAATTTCCGGGTCGGAATACCGTTCAACTGCGCAGCACGCTGATTGGCGCCGATCGCGTAGAGGTACCGACCGATTGGCGTGTATTCCAGGATCAGCCACATCGCGACAGTGATCGCCAGAACGTAGAAGCCAGTGATAGGTAGACCGAATACAAAGGTGCCGTTGATGGCATAGAAACTCTCCGGCAACGCGCCGACCATCTGACGTCCGCCCGTGTGCCACAGCGCCAGCGCATACAGGACCGTGCCTGTGCCCAGCGTGGCAATAAAGCTGTCGATCTTGGCGACCTCGACCAGCAGACCGTTTAGGAAACCAGTCAGCAAACCCAGCAACAGAACAATCGCCACCGCAATCGGCCATGGAATGCCGTACAAGGTCTGCAGAGAGATCGCCAGGATATGCCACAGCACGATGCCGTACCCGACCGTCAGGTCAATACGACCTGCTGCCATCGGTATCATCGCCCCCAACGACAAAAGCGCAATGATCGCCTTGTCCGAGATAATCGCCCGCAGGTTCAGAAGCGTTGGGAAGGTGTTTGGCAGAAGGATCGAAAACAGGATGATCAGAAAACCTGTCAGCAAAACCAGCCCGTAAACCGGCAAGAACCTGAGAATTCGGGTTTTTAGCGAGGCGTCTTTCAACTCGGCCTTTGTCGGTTCCAGCGCATTGGATTCAAGCGATTGCATAGACGTATTCCTTAACTCGCCACGGCGTTCGAGGCCGAGGCAGCCTGTATCAGGTTTTCAGTGGTCAGTTCGGTGCCGGTTAACTCGCGCACGATCTGACCCTGGCTGAAGACAATGGCGCGGTGGCAGATGGCGGCGACTTCTTCGAAGTCAGTTGAAACGACGATGATGCCAACACCCTCTTCCATCGCGCGGTTCAACAGCGCGTAGATTTCAGCTTTTGCGCCAACATCGACACCTGCGGTCGGGTCTTCGCAGATCAACAGTTTGCGTTTGGTTTCAAGCCAGCGCCCGATGACAACTTTTTGCTGGTTGCCACCCGACAGGCTTTCAATCGTCATGCTCTGATCATTGGGAGACAAGGCCACGTCGGCACCGATCCGCGCGGCGCTCTCTGCCTCGGCCCGGTGGCCCATGAACGATAGCAAGGACCGCCCGATGGCCGCTGGATTCAGGAACGTATTCTCGCGGATGGTCAGCGACATGGCGACCGATTCCTCGGTTCTATCCCGCGCCACCAAACCGATCCCGGACGCCATCGCGGTCTGCGGAGAGCTTAAGTCAGGCGTTTCACCATGCAGGGTAATCTGGCCACTAAACCCCTCCGACCCGAACAGCGCGCGCGATACATTCTCGTGCCCTGCCCCGCGAAGCCCGACAAGCCCGACGATTTCATTTGTCTGCAACTTGAAACTGACGTTATGCGCTGCTTCCATGTTCAGGCCAGACACCTCAAGCAGCGTCGCACCCGGAGGTGCGTCTGGCTTCATCACCTGCCGTGTCTTGCGACCGACGATCATGTAAACTAGCTCTTCGGGAGTTGTATGGTCGATGCTGCGCAGACCGACCATCTCGCCGTCTCGTAGCACGGCAACCCGGTCAGCAATCTGAAATATCTCGTCCAGCCGATGCGACACGTAGATCATGCCGACGCCTTGTTCCTTCAACGGGCGCAGCGCTTCGAACAGTCGCTCGACCTCATCTGCGGGCAGAGATGCGGTTGGTTCATCCAGAACCAAATAGTCGCAATCCACCGCCAAAGCGCGGGCAATCGCGACCAGAGATTTCTCGGTTCGCGACAAGTCCTGCACCCGCGTGGTTGGCTCGAATTCACACCCCACCTTGTCCAGCGCGTCTTGTGCAAAGCTCTCTACGGATTTCCAATTGATCAGACCGCCTTTGCGGGAATAGCCCAGAGCAAGCGCAATGTTCTCGGCCACGGTCATCCATTCGATCATGCCCAGATCCTGGTGGATAAAGGCAACGGACTGACGCTCGCCAAAACCACCCGGGCGATGTTCGTAGGGTTCGCCATTGATCAGAACCCGCCCTTCATCCGCCTTGTGAATGCCGCCAAGGATTTTGATGAGGGTCGATTTGCCAGCTCCGTTTTCGCCAAGCAGGGCAACAATCTCACCACGCTCGACGTTTAGCGAAACATCCCGCAGCGCATAGGTGCCGCCAAAATGCTTCTTTATCCCGTCAAAGAACAGATTGTTTTGTGCAGTGCCGGGCACGGCAGTCTCCTCCTGGACCTGGGTGACCCTGATGCTCCTCAACATCGTATTGAGTTACCCGTAACGTTACGCTAGCATTCGCACAGACCCGGTCATTGTCAATAAAAAAGAGTTACCCGTAACGTAAATGAGCAGTGATACTGATAAATCAAGCAAAAACAACAAAGTAAGCCTTGCTGAGGTGGCGAAGGCTGCGGGCGTGTCGAAGATGACAGCCAGCCGAGTCCTGCGCGACGAAGGTGGGTTTTCGGAAAAAACGCGCGCCAAGGTCATGGCCGAAGTGGACAGGTTGGGCTACCTGCCGAATCGCTTGGCGACCGTTTTCGCGGGTGACAAGAAGTCTACTTTCGTCGGGGTCAGCATCCCCGAATTGGGCAACGAAATCTTCGCGCAGGTTCTGGAGGGCATCGACCGCAAACTCGGCGCTTTCGGGCACCAGACTGTGCTCGGCCTCACCGAGCACGAAATCGACCATGAGGAAAAATGGATCGAGACCGTGCTGTCCTGGCAACCTGCCGGGCTGATTATCACAGGTCGCTCGCACAGCCAAAAAGCGATCCAGATGCTGCGAGGCGCAGGCATCCCACTGGTCGAAATCTGGGATTTCAATTCAAGCCCGTTGGACATGTGCGTGGGGCTCAACCACTTTGACAGCGGCTACAGTATGGGTCGTTATCTGGCTGGAATGGAGTATCAAAAGTTCGGCTATGTCGGCACTTCACATGACGTCGCAAATGCCGCAACCGCACGTCTGAACGGCTTTTCCAAGGCCATCGAAGATGCAAACGGGCGGCTTGAAAAACAACTACTGCTGAAGGACACGCCAGGCTTCTATACCGGATTTTACGGCACCGAGCAGCTGCTTGCCTCCCACCGCGATATCGAAGTTGTTTTCTACCAGAACGACAATATGGCGATTGGCGGGCTTCACTATGCTCAAAAAATCGGATTGAGCGTTCCGAACGACATTGGAATTGCCGGATGGGGCGACTTACCCATTTCAGCGATTCAACCCTATCGGTTGACGTCAATTGCAGTACCCCACCTTAAGATTGGACAGATCGCAGCCGAGATGGTTCTGGCCCAAATCAATGGAGAGCCAACGAAGTCCACCAAGGACGTCGGATTTCGGCTTATTCCTGGGAGTACGGTGAGAAAAAAAATCTGACCGAATGGGTAAGTTGGGAACAGCCAGCAAGGAAGCGCATGGAAAGTTCCCAGATTTTCCCGGCTCACAACGGATATTGAGCAAAGCTTTCGATTGCTGTGGTTGCCGCCCGCATAGCGGTCATTCAGAAACCGTAAATCAATTCGAAAAGCAGAAATGACGGCTGGGCGGAACAAACCAGACTTTTGCGATTGGAAAAGGCATGTCCACTTGTCCCCGTCCCGGACCTTGTTGTCACGATGTCTAAGAGCGTATTGTCCGATAGCTCTTATGTTTCCCAAGGAGGCTTTGCCCCTATCTCTGCAACCAGAAAGTCCATGAACACCCGCACTTTTGGGGACAGCACGTTGGACTTGGGATAGATCAGCCACAAGACATTGTCTTCACTGGCCTCAAAGTTTGGAAGAACCCGCACCAAACGGCCTGACTTCAGTTGGTCATGCACGCTCCAACGAGCATTCAAAGAAATACCTGCTCCTGCTAGTGTGGCGCGGACCTGGCTTTGACCGTCATCGATGATCAAGTGGCCTTTGGCTGAGGTAGGATCGAAGACAGCGTTTTCACCCGCCGGTCCTGTAAGTGACCGCGGTTGGAGGTTTTGGAAAGCGATCAGACGGTGGTTTGTCAAATCGGCTGGTGTATCGGGAACGCCATGCGTTTCGAGGTAGTGTGGCGCGGCACAAAGGATACGCTGGTCATCCGCCAGTTTGCGGCCCTTCAGGCTGGTGTCGACAAGTGGCGCGTTCCTGAGTGCTAGATCGTAGCTTCCTTCGATCAGATCGAACTGCACATCCGATAGGCGCAAATCGAGCGTGAGATCGGGGTGCTGTTCAAGAAACTTTGGCAGGATTGGCGCGATGTAGAGCTGTGCGAAACTGCTTGGCGCAGCAAAACGCAATGTACCTTTGATCGTTGTCATTTGCTTACCCAATGCAGCAAATGCCGCCTCTTCCTGCGCAATGATCTCACGGGCGAAGGGCAGGAAATCCGCTCCTTCCACTGACAACGACACTTTGCGTGTCGTGCGGTGCAAAAGCTCGAAACCGAGGTTCTGCTCCAGCTTGGCAAGCCTTGTGCTGGAAACCGCTGGGGCCATGCCCAGATCACGCCCCGCCGCGCTGATGTTCAGCATGTCTGCTGCCCTAATGAACAATCGAAGCGCGTCTGTGTCTAAGCCCATTATATTTATTTTCCGAATTATCAATACATGATTGGGCAGTTTATCTTCAATTTGATCGAGGTTAAATCCCTTTTAAAGAGACAGCAAAGCTTAGGCAGGAGGCGCACATGACACGGACAGCCACCGTCAACTACCATGTTCACAAATCCTACCGGCAAGCCTTCGAGCTTGATGCTGGCGGGGTCGCTGGCAACCTGATTTCCCCTGAGTTGGTCGCGACATCCGTTGTGCTAGCAGACAACCGCACAACGACCTCATCAGTTTCATTTGCATGTGATGCTGTTGAAATCATGCCACTTGAAACGCAGGTCCGAGACTTTGCAGGCGACAGCTGGAAACCGAATTACGATGCGGAACTTAAAGCTATGCTGAAGGACAAGCTGGGTGCGAGAGAGGTCGTGGTTTTTGATCACACTGTTCGGGTGGATGACCCCGACGCAATACGTAAACCGGCGCGCAATGTTCATAGCGACTACAGCAAGGACGGAGCCGAACAACGGCTTATCGACTTGGTGGGTGCCGAGACCGCAGCGGAGTGGGCGCAAGGTCATTTTGCCTTTGTCAACGTATGGCGTCCTGTAGAGCATGCGATCAATTCGGCACCCTTGGGCTTTGTACGGCCGTCGTCTGTCGACCCGTCTGACTGGATTCTACTGGACCTGATCTATCCTGACCGCGTGGGGCAAATCATGGGGCTGGCGGGAAACCCCAAACATGAGTGGATCTATCAATCCAAAATGACAACGGATGAGGTCGCGGTCTTCAACATATATGACAATCAAGGCCTGGCTTCGATTGCTCATAGCGCCCTCGATATGGTCGAGGATCCAAACATCACTACCATTCGCAAAAGCATCGAAAGCCGCACTTTGGTGCGCTATTAAAGGAGGGCCAGACATGTTGGATGAAACGCAGCCGGCTGGGTTTGAGCAAATCAATTTGGCCTACAACCAGGTGTTCCGTCCCGGACGACTGAGCGTCGGTCTTGTATTGCCTCTCGAAGCTTATGCCGTCGGGGCAGAACCGACGCTACGAGGGCATTTGGAAGCGGCTCAGAAAGCCGAGGAGCTTGGGTTTGCGGCACTTTGGCTGCGGGACGTGCCCTTCAATGTTCCAAGCTTTGGCGACCCCGGGCAGGTTTTCGATCCATTTGTCTATCTGGGAGCGTTGGCAACGGCGACGGATCGGATTGCGCTTGGAACGTCGAGCGTGATCCTGCCTTTGCGTCACCCCGCTCATGTCGCCAAGGCAGCAGCGACGGCAGATGTGCTCTCTGCCGGGCGGTTGCTTTTGGGTGTCGCGTCCGGCGACCGGCCCGAGGAGTACCCGGCGATGAACCAGAGCTTTGAAGATCGCGGGGCACGTTTCCGCGATAGTGTTGAGTACATCCGCGCCGTTGAATCGGCTTACCCGACACATAAAAATGCACAGGGCAAACTGCATGGCGGGATTGATCTATTGCCAAAACCGCACGGGACGCGCCTGCCGATGCTCATTACCGGTGGCAGCCAACAATCACCTGATTGGGTAGCGCAGAACGGAGATGGCTGGATGACATATCCGCGCAATGCGGCGGCTCAGGGTCAAGTCATCTCAGATTACCGCAGACGCGTGAAAGCTGCAGGTCAACCGGATAAGCCTGTGATGCAATCGCTATACGTCGATGTTGTAGCCGACGCTGCCGCACCACCACGCCCAATCCATCTTGGGTTTCAGTCGGGCACCGACTTCCTGCGCAGTTATCTGCGCGAGATTGAAACGCTCGGGGTCAATCACGTCGCGCTGAACCTAAGGTTCAATCAAGCACCGATCGACACAACCCTCGAACATCTGGCGGACACTCTGCTGCCTGACTTTTCCTGAAGGATCAGACCGATGACCAAGACTATTCTCATTACAGGTTCAACCGACGGCATTGGCCTGCTGACAGCGAAGAAGCTGGCTGCCGGTGGGCACAAGGTGCTCCTCCATGGACGCAGCGCATCCAAATTGGAGAGCGCGGCTGCCGCCGTCGGAGGCGATGTCGAAACCTATGCCGCTGATCTCAGCGATTTGTCCGCGGTTCGAAAACTGGCCGAAAACGTTCAGGCGAAGCATCATAAACTGGATGTATTAATCAACAACGCCGGTGTGCTAAAAGCCCCTCAATCCGTGCTGGAAAATGGTCAGGACATCCGCTTTGTTGTGAACACGCTTGCACCGTATCTGCTGACCGAATTGCTTTTGCCGATCATTCCCGCCGACGGGCGTGTCGTGAATCTGTCATCGGCTGCACAGGCCCCGGTAAACCTCAAGGCCATGCAGGGCAATGTGCCAATGGCTGACATGGAAGCCTATGCCCAAAGTAAGTTGGCGATCACCATCTGGACCCGCGAATGGGCCAAATCGCTGTCGAATGCACCTGTGATGGTCGCCGTAAATCCCGGATCCCTTTTGGCATCAAAGATGGTGAAAGAAGGCTTTGGCCTGGCCGGGAACGATATGAACATCGGCGCTGATATCTTGATTGATGCGGCCTTGGGTGCGCGGTTTGCGGACGCGGCCGGAGCCTATTTCGACAATGACAGTGGCACTTTCGCTGATCCCCATCCCGCAGCGCTCGACAAAAACCACGCTGCCGATGTCATTACCGCTATCAAAGACTTGATCAGCCAGACAGGCTGACCATCCCGGCGCGAAAACGCCGAACACCTCCACCTTTAACACTCCCCTACCCCTCACGCGTGCTGCGTCGAGGCCCAAGAAAGGACTGCCTAATGAAATACGAGAACTTTCAAACCTTTGACGTAGCTGTCGAAAACGGCATCGCCACGGTCACCTTCAATTTTGGCTCCGTGAACGTGCAAGGCCAGGAAATGCTGGCCGATCTCAACAGTCTGGCCATGCGGCTCGAGCGGGACCGCGACACCAAAGTCGTGATCTTTCAGTCGGCCAATCCGGAAATCTGGGTCTGCCACTACGATACCGAGCTACTTAAGGACATGTCGACCGAAGCCGTGTCCCGCGAGGACGCTCGGCTGTTGGATCTGCAATCGGTTTGCGAGCGGATCAGCAAGGTACCGCAGGCCACCATTGCAAAGCTGGAAGGGTTTGCGCGCGGTGGCGGGCACGAATTGGCCTTGGCGTTGGATATGCGCTTTGCCGCGCGGGGAAAGTACAAGTTCATGCAGATGGAGGTCGGAATGGGCATCCTGCCCTGCGGCGGTGGCGCCTCGCGCATGGCCCGTCAAACCGGCCTTGGCAAAGCGCTTGAGATCATCCTGAGCGCGCAAGACTATGACGCGGATGACGCCGAACGTTTGGGCACCATCAACAAGGCTTTGGAAGCGGATGAAATCGGCCCGTAT
The DNA here is from genome assembly GCF_056541245.1 of Ruegeria sp. AI3. Classification (NCBI taxonomy): domain Bacteria; kingdom Pseudomonadati; phylum Pseudomonadota; class Alphaproteobacteria; order Rhodobacterales; family Roseobacteraceae; genus Ruegeria; species Ruegeria sp. AI3. The sequence continues at coordinate 174,454 of NZ_JBQFYA010000011.1, read as the reverse complement.
GTGACTGCTCTGGCCGAACGGATCGCACAATTCCCCGCAGAGTCGATCAATGCCTGCAAACAGATGGTCTATGAATCCATCGACAAACCCATCGATGAGGCGCTGAAGGCCGAAGCCTATTGGCTGTATCAGGCGACCAGCAAAACTCCGGCAGTAAAACGTTTCACGATCGCGGATGAACAAGGTTTGGAACATGACATCGAGAACCAGCGCAAGTGGGGCGATCTGGTGATGCAGGTGCAGGACATCAACTGATCCCACCTCAACACAATGAACTCGTCAGGCGTGCGCGGTTTCCACGTGGGCCTGACACCATTTCTCAAAAGGAAAACTTCAATGAAGGCAATGGTTCTCAACTCTTACGGACCCGATGCGCTATTCGAGCTTGCTGAAATTCCCGATCCGGTCGCGACACCCGGACATGTTGTCGTCAAAGTGGCCGCGACCAGCGTCAACACCGTCGACACAATGATCCGAAGCTTGGGCGCGGACCTGCCTCTGTCCCCTCAATTGCCTGCCGTGCTTGGCATGGATTTTGCTGGCACGGTTGTTGCGATTGGCGACGGTGTGACAGGTCTTGCCATAGGCGATGAGGTGTACGGTTGTGCAGGTGGATTGACGGATCTCCCGGGCGCTTTGGCGGAGTACATTAACGCAGACGCGCGCCTGATCGCACACAAACCCAAGACGCTGAACATGCGGGAAGCTGCAGCGCTGCCTCTCGTCGGCATCACCGCCTATGAAGGGCTGACCCGTGCTGGTGTTGGCGAAGGGCAGACTGTTCTGGTGCAGGGTGGTGCCGGTGGCGTTGGTCACATTTCCATCCAAATCGCCCGCCACCTTGGTGCCAAAGTATCAGCAACGGGTCGCGACGAGGGCCAGTTGACCCTGATCGAAGAGCTGGGCGCGCGCGCGATAGATTTCACAACACAAAAGGTCCAGGACTACGTGGCAGAGCGCACCGGCGGTGTGGGCTTCGATGTGGTGTTCGATAGCGTTGGCGGTCCGAACATGACGAACTCTTTCGAAGCCGCCCGACTCAATGGCCATGTCGCCTCAACGGTCGCGATGGTCGAGATTGATTTGACGCCTATGCATTTCAAAGGTCTGTCTCTGCACGTCGTTTTCATGCTGATACCGATGATGCACGATGTCGGGCGGCAAACTCATGGCGACATCCTGCGGATACTGGCGGATCTGGCGGATGACGGCGCTCTCAAACCGATTGTTGACGAACATAAGTTTGGGTGGAACGATGTCGGTGCAGCTTATGGGCACCTGACGAATGGATCTGCGGTCGGAAAAGTCGTAGTGGAGGCGTGACAAGATTCAACTGGGGTTGGTGCGTATAATGACTTTTCGCACCAACTCAGTTTGAGCTGCATTTGATGACGCACATCTTGCATTGCTGACCTTAGAGCCGATCGCATCCTATGTTACTTTGGGTTCGCAGCAGCCGATCGCTGCGATCTGCTCGAACGGTCGGTTCGGTGTTTTCGAATGTCCGATTCCCTCAGAGCGTTTGGCGGAAGTGCAGGCAAAGTCACCATTCAATCAAAGGTCGGGTTTATGAATTCCGGAAGCGATGCGCGCGCGCTCGTAAATACGTGAAAGAAGTGCTCCTAAAAGGTTGAGCCAGGTCATCGGAATTAATACGACAAGGCCGTGACCCTTTGTGAAACCTGGATTGCGTAGCTTAAAGAACTGCACGTCTGATGGATCAAGCCGTTCATTGAGACGTTTTTCTTGCGGTGTTTCGATAGTGACCCATCCGACGTCGCGCACAAACGGGTCTTCTGGACGAACAGCCGGATCAGAGAAGCTTTCTATGAGCTGGCGAGCGATTTTCTGAATATTGCCGGGCGGCTTAACATCCGGGTGCGGGAAAATTCGCCGAAAATACTTGCAGAACAGGTGATAGCTCGACGTGTGAACGAGTGTGCCGAGATAGTACACTGGGGTGAATGGGTGGCTTAGTTTTTCAGTTAAAGCACGTACGATGCCGAAGCCGTAAGTTGCGCCGCGCCCGCGAAACCCAGGTGCCAACCCAGCCTCTGCCCGCAATACAATGACGCTGCGCCCATGCACTTGGCGTCGATAGCGGTGAACTGCACAATAACCAATAACACTTTGGTCTGCCGCGTTGTAAAGCTGGATGGATGTTGCTTCTGCCGGCGGTTCTATCACGTGCTGATGAAACTCTTCGGCGGAAACACCCGCAAAGATCTTTTGATGTACTGAATACAGTTTGTTCGACAGTGCTCGCCGCTCACAGGCCGAAAGTTCTGCTGGCACAACAATCCTGCCTCGGGCAATCCTAGGTTCTTTTCCGGTATGGCGTTCCGTTTCCATTTTGACCGATTGTAATGCGAAGATGTGGAGATGTCTCTGCTAGGCTCTCTCCGGTCATTTTGTCATCCGCAGAATAGATAGACCATGGCACTAACCGTCCCGGCGAGGACGGTCAAAACTGGACATTGAACAAGTGTCATGAATTCTGCCACGCAGCTGATTGATGCAGGCCTTGGCCGCACCGGCAAACCGCACTCCAAAACCAACCCATGTGGTTCAGACCTGTCCTGGAAGCCATAGAACAATCGCAGGGAAGACGACGAGCATCGCGATGGTCGCAGCATCCGCTAGAAAGAAAGGCGTTACACCCTTAAAGACATCCTGCACGCTTAGGTCATCCCGCACACCAGCCACCACAAAGCAATTCAGCCCGATAGGTGGGGTGATCAGGCAAAACTCGGCCATTTTGACAACCAGAATGCCAAACCAGATGGCACACATGGGCCCAGACATACCGAAGGTACTCTCGGCTGCACTTACGGTCTCACCACCGTTCAGAGCCATGACAGCAGGGTACACGACCGGCAACGTCAGCAGCAGCATACCTATCGCATCCATGAACATACCCAACACTGCGTAAGCCAGAAGAATACAGATCAGGATCAGCATTGGAGACATTTCTAGCGAGGTGATCCAGTCGGAGAATGCACTTGGCAACTCGGCGAAACCAAGAAAACGAACGTAAACCAAAACGCCCCAAATGATCGTGAAAATCATGACGCTCAGCTTGGCGGTTTCCAAAAGCGCGTCTTTGAGTTCGGACCAGCGCATACCCTGATACAGCGCCATCAGGAACACTACGAATGCTCCAATTGCGCCGCCTTCGGTTGGCGTACCCCAGGCATCGCCGCCGAATGGATTGTAGACAAAGAAGATGATAGTAACGACGACAATCACGATGGGCAATGCGGGCGGCAACGAGAGGAAACGTTCTTTCCATGTAAATCCGGTGACCGCGGGACCAAACCCTTTGATTACGACGGCCATGCCAATGATAAGCAGGCCATAAATCACAGCCGAGAACATGCCCGGGATGAATCCCGCCAACAGCAGTTTGCCCACATCCTGCTCGACTATAATCGCGTAGATGACCAGAATGGCCGAAGGCGGAATGAGCGAGGCGAGCGTACCGCCTGCAGCAACGACACCTGCAGCAAAACGCTTGTCGTAGCCGATCTTCAACATCTCGGGGATGGCGATACGCGCGAACACAGCGGAAGTGGCGACCGAGGCCCCGGAAACCGCAGCGAACCCAGCAGTCGCAAAAACTGTCGAGACAGCCAGCCCGCCGGGAACCCATGCCAGCCAACGCTTTGCGGCTTCGAACAAGGCTTTGGTTAGCCCCGCATAATAAGCGAGGTAGCCAATCAGAATGAAAGTCGGGATAAGGCTCAACGCTTGGCTTGAGATCTTAGAGTGCGGCACCTGCCCCGCTGTCTTGACGGCCACAGTCACAGCCTTGCCGAACCGCGCCGGGTCATACCCAAACTTGGCCCAGAAGATCCAGATCAGACCAACCATGCCAGCTGTCGCGGCGGCGAAGGCCACGCGCATCCCCAACACCACAAGAACAAGCATACCGCCCGATACGATCAGACCAATATCTATGGGTTCCATAAGATTTAACCTCAGTTGTCGTGGCCCGAGACGTGCTCGGCTTCCATTGCAGCTTGGGTCGCTGCATCGGCAACTAGCGGGACGGCAATCGGTGCCTGATCGGGGTGCTGGATCGCACGACTGTAGGCCCAAAGCTGTAGAGCAAGCCTTAGGCAAAGCACGCTAAAGGCGACGGGTGCCAACAGCTTGGCCGGCCACAGCGGGATACCGATGTCGATGGAGCTGTCGCGGCTCCAGAGTGGAGCACCAAAGTCAAAGCTGCGTGCGAAATGCGCCCAGCTCCCCCAGATCAGCAAGACGATCAGCGCCAGAATGACTGCGGTCGTGATGAACTCAACGATATAGAGCGTCCGGCCCTTGAGCGCGCCAACAACCATGTCCATTCGGATATGACCGCCATCACGCTGCGCATAAGAAATCCCCATGAAGGCGATCAACGGCATGGCCTGCTCGATCCAGTCCACGTAACCGGGAAGCGGCGCATTGGCGAAATTCCGGCCACCAACGGAAACCACGGCCATGACCATCAGCGAGAAAACTGCAAGACCGCTGATCAGAGCCAAAAAGCTTTCCAGTTTGTAGAGACGTTGATCGAGAATGCTGAGACGGCTGTCGTCGGACAGCACTTGGGATGACCCGGCCATCTTTGTACTCCGCTGTCAGGAAAAAGGCACCCGACGCCAGCTTGGCCGACGCCGGGCTGTGAGTGGATTAGCTACCGTTTGCGATCTTGCCAGTCACAAGGTCATAAAGCTCTTGTGCTGGCAGGCCGCGCTCGGTGTTTTCTGCAATCCAGGCCTCGGCCGCGGGGGCGGCAGCGGCTTCTTTGAACGCTGCGATTTCTTCATCGCTGAAAGTGACCCGTTCAATACCGCGTTGATCCAACTCTGGGCCCCACGCTTCCATCGTTTTGGTCTGGTAGTGGCTCACGTAATGATCCAGTGCCTCTTCCACCGATCCCAACAGCGCTTTGCGGTGTTCGTCAGATAAATCTTCCAGCGCCAGCGTGTTCACCACGACAGGGCAGTTGACGGTGCCGGGGTTGAGGTTCGTCGTCCACCACGTGCCGTTTTCAATGGTGCCAAATGACATATGCGCATGTGGCGCAAAGCTGACCGCTTTGACGATGCCACTATCCATTGCCTGGCGCACTTCGGATGCAGACATCGAGGTCGGAACTGCCCCAACCGTCTCCATCGCTTTACCGATGCCGCCGGTCGCCCTTACGCTTAGACCTTCAAAATCGGTTAGAGATTTCGGCGCTTCACCGACACCCACAAGGTTGTACTGCGGCAGTGGCGACGGCATCAGCAGAGTCGCGTCCCAGCGGGCCAGATCCTCAACAACGGCCGGGTGTTGATAAACGGCCATCGACAGATCAATTTCTTGTTCAAGGGATGTCACGCCCAGAAACGGCAGTTCCATGACAGTGATCGAGGGGTTCTTGTCGCGGTGATAGCCTGCGCAGAATTGGGCCATTTCAAACGCACCGATCGAAATCCCATCGAGGTTTTCTTTGTTCTTCGACAAACCGCCATAGCTGATGTTGAGTGTGAACTCACCGTCCGTCTTTTCGCTCACCAATTCAGCAAGTTTCTCGACGTGTTCGGTAAAGGCACGACGCTTGCCCCACAGGGAAACGTTCCATTCGACAGCCAGCGCTTCGGATGCAACGGTCAGTGACAGGGCGGCAATGGCCGCCCGGTTAAGATGTTTGCGCATATTGGCTCCTCCCAGATCACGCAATGTGTTTGGGCAGAGTATTCAGGATGCGCAGCAGCCTGCCTATGAAGGAAAACGCGCGGGAAATTTCTGTTCCTCTGCGGATATCCGCAGAGTGGTTTCGCTTACAACAGCGCCTCTTTGTCGAGACCGAGCTTGACGATCTTTTCATTGAGCGTCCGGCGGCCAATCCCAAGCGCTTCGGCGGCGGCATCCATGCGGCCTTTATGTGCCTTGATGGCTTTGCCGATGAGCTCGCGCTCAAAAGCAGCAACCGCCTCGCGCAGTGTATCCGGTACTTCGTCAAAGTGTTGATCGCTGTGTATAGCCTGCGCCATCGACCCTCCTCCGCGTCGCGCCGCTAAAATGCGCCGTTCGCAGACATGGCGCAATTCTCGCACATTGCCGGGCCAGTCATGGGCAAGCAGAGCGGCCAAATCGTCCTGATCAAGCTCTGGCGCGTCAATCTCATAAACCTGCGCGTATTCGCTCAAGAAATGCGTCGCCAGCAGAACCAGATCATCCCGTCTTTGCCGTAGCGGAGGTAAAGTAAGGACGACAGTATTTAGTCGAAACAATAGGTCCTGACGCAGGCGGCCTTCCTCGGCGGCCAGTACAACGTCTTCGTTGGTTGCTGACACGACCCTGAAACTTACCGGCACCGGCGACACAGCCCCCACCGGCAGGACCTGCTGATCTTCGATGACCCTTAGTAGCTTGGCCTGCGCCGCTGGTGGGCACGAGCAGATTTCATCCAGAAACAAGGTTCCGCCCGATGCCGCCACAAGCCTGCCGTCAGATTCACCTGCGACCCCGAACATTTCCGCTTCAAACGTATCGGCCGACAATGCGGCGCAGTTCAGCGCCAAGAACGGAGCCTCCGGCGCGCGGCCCAAATCATGTAAAGCATGGGCAACCAGCTCTTTCCCAGTGCCGGTATCCCCCTGCAACAAAACCGCAACCGACGTATCGGCAAGGTCAAGTACGTCTTGTCGCAGGTCTGTAATGGCGTCTGTTTGGCCCAGCAGGATGCGGTCAAGCCCTGACAGTTTGAATAGCCGATCTTTAAGGCGGGCATTGCTTTTCCGCATTCGGTTTTGCTCGGCCGCGTGCCTCAGCACCGTCAGCAATCGCCGAGGTTCATATGGCTTTTCGATAAACCCATACGCCCCGTCCCGTATAGCCTGAACCGCCATCGGGATATCACCATGTGCTGAAATCAAAACCACCGGAGGCGCCACATGCCTGTCCAAACTGGCCAGCAATTCAAGCCCCGTCATGCCGGGCATACGCACGTCGGACAGAATGACATCGGGCGACGCGCTGACCAGATACTCCGTCACCTGGGTCGCGCGCGAAAGGGCGCTAACAGTCCAGCCAGCGGCTTCGAGCAACTCGACAAGAGAATGTCGCATCGATTTGTCATCATCAACGATCAGAACTTTGAAAGGTTGCTGCTGGGTCATTCGTCCGTTTCTTCAGTATTTGAGGCCATCGGGAAGGTGACGCGGAAAATTGTTCCTCCACCATCGCGGTTACGGGCCGTCATTGTGCCATCGTGATCTTTGACAATGCTGGTGGAAATCGCCAGTCCTAAGCCCATGCCTCGCCCGCTCTCTTTTGTGGTTACAAATGGCTCTTGCAACTCAGCCAGCGTTGCCTCGCCCAATCCGTGACCGTTGTCCTGAATTTCCAACACTGCCTCATCATCAGAAGCCGTGATAGAGATTTGGATTTCAGGCGCATCCGCTTCTTCCGTAGCATCTATGGCATTTCGCAAAAGATTGGTGATGACCTGTTCGACCCGCAGGGCACTGCCCCGGATAAAGACCGGAACAGTCGGCGCATCAACTGAGATTTTCACCCTGCCCTGCTCAATGTTTGGCGCAACCAGAGCCAAAGCGGCATTGACCGAAGTAAATAAGTCTACGTCATCAAACGCCTCATTCTCTGACCGTGCAAAGAACCGCAATTGGCGCGTGATCCCTTCCATCCTGTCGACAAGGCTTCCGATTTTTTGCGGCAACTTGGTCTCACCGGTAGATGAGATCTCTGCTGCCACCAGGTGATTGCGCATCGCAGCTATGGGCTGGCCCAATTCATGTGTGACCGACGCGGAGAGTTGCCCCAGAGCCGCCAGTCGGCTTGCGCGCTCCAACTCGCTCTGGGTGCGTTTGAGGCTACGTTCGGCTGTCTTGCGGTCGTCGATTTCGATGGCAAGCCGTTCATTCGCCTCGCGCAGCTTTGCTTCTTCTTCTTCGGACCGCGCCAAGGCCGCGCTTACGCGTCTCGCGCGTTGTATTTGGAAGAAGATAAATGTGAGCCCCGCCAAAAGGACAAAAATTGCAGTTACAAGCCAACTGCGCGCTACGGCCTGATCGTCACTCGCAAAGTAGTGAAGCGACCAGCCATGAGGTAGATCCTTAGCTGCAAGATGCAGGCGCTTCGTCCCCGCAATTCTGGCCTGGTCTCCCGGCAACTCAACCCAATCCAACGCATCTAAGTCTCGCCCCGGAAACTGCCTGGCATCTCGAATTCGCTCTCGCTGTGGTTCCGACAATGGCGTCAACGCGCGATATTGCCAATCCGCGTTCGAAGACAGCAGAACGACGCCGTCTTCATTGGCCAAAAGGACCTGTTCGCCCGAGTTTTTCCAACTATCCTGAAGATCAGAGAAGTCGATCTTGATTGCTACGACACCTGTTGGAGCTCCTCGGTCGTTCAGCACTGCGTTCGCAATGAAGTAACCCGGCAAACCCGTTGTGGCCCCGATGGCGTAGAAGCGGCCCTGTTCACCAGAAATGGCACTTTGGAAATACGGGCGGAAAGCATAGTTCTGGCCAACAAAGCTCCCTATTTCGCGGTAGTTCGATGCGGAAATCGTGATCCCGTCTTCGTCCATCAAGTAGATCGCATCCAGACCTGCCTGTTCGGCAAAATCCTCAAGGCGTCGGTTCAATGTTCCGGTGCCATCGCCTTCGGCTGTTCCAATTACAAAGGAGTCTTGTGACAGCACATATGTAAGGTGGGAAAATCGTTCGAGTTCGCTGTTCACCGAGCTTTGGTAAAGAGAGAGCCGGCCCTGAGCGTTCGAAAGCTCCTCCGAAACGAAGTATTGGTAGGAAACCAAATAGAGGCCAAAGCTGGCGGCAATGGCTACTACAATACCTAAAATATGAGAAGCTGATCGCATTGACTGCCCATGAACTGCGACAGCATAGGATCACAGTAGGTTTTAGCCGTCCATCCCAAGAGTTATGGGGTCAGGACCCATGATTTCCTTCGGACGGTATGATTCACGTTTTGAAAACTGAGATTTGAACATATCAGATCAATTTTGGCTGACAGAAGCGCAGATGGCTTGTCCTGGGCCTTTCTTCCCGAAGTCCCATGGCAAGCCATGAGTTGAAGACCGGCGCGTATTGAGCGGGTTTCTCGTCATCAAAATCGAAGGCATGCGATAGCGTGATGCCCCGGCGGTATCTGGGCCTCATAAGACGCGGTACATCCGTTGGAAGCTGTGGAGCGATAAGGGCATCTTCGCCCGGATGATGGCTGCTCTGGCCACCGCGCATGGCGAAGAGAAGACCGTGATGATCAACGCGACTTACCTGAACGCGCACCGCACGGCGACCAGACTTAGCGTCAAAAAGAGGCGCGTGAACGCCTAGTAGGTCGGCGCCAGCCTACACTTACACGAAGCTGAATGCCATCTGAGATAGTTTGGGCAAACCGATCAACCTCCTTGTCACTACCGGTCTGGTCAGTGACTAAATTGGTGCACCGGAGTCGTTAAGCAGCCTTCCGGACGTCGATTGGCTACTCGGTGACCGGGATTGTGATGCCGGCTGGTTCAGAGAAGCGTTTAAAAACAATTTGATCAGCGCCTGCATCCTAGACCGCAAACAACGCGAGACCCAGGTCAAATACGACAAGCGCAGGTACAAACGCCGCAACCGGATCGAGATCATGTTTGGAAGGCTTAAGGACTGGCGGCGCGTGGCAACCCTATACGACCGCTGCCCGAAAGTCTTCGTCTCTGCCATCACCCTCGCTGCACCCGTCATCCCTTGGCCATGATTCCTGGCCCTAAGGTGGCAAATCTCCCTCATCGGAAGCATCAGTGCGGCTATTGCATAGCTTAGCTAACGCGTACTATCTGGCATTTTGAGATCACCCTTCGCACTCGCGCTGTCGCAATCTGGTGCTGATCATATGGTTCTTAAAACTTTCCTCCCTCGTGCATTCACCGCTACTTGCTCAAAATTTCTATAGTGTACTCGCGACGGGCCCCGACAGGCGGAATTGGGAAAGGTGCGGCCGTGCGCACCTGTGACAAGGCGATCTGGTCCAAACGCTTTGAACCTGAACTGCGGGCAATGTTGGCCGATACCAAAGCTCCGCTGTCAGCGATGCGAAACGTCACCAGAACCGCACCGCGGATGTTCGCGCTTTTGCGTCGCGCGCGGAGGATCTTGCGTTTGACTTTCCCCGCGTAGTTGGTTGCATCGGCATTGCCTTGAGCCGAGGCCGTGCGGGCTGTTTTTGCTGCGCCAGCTTCTCCCTTGGCGGTTTCGCCTGTTGTACTGCCTTTTTTTTGAGTGCGTTCACCATTGCCTGCCTTCACAGCGAGCTGGGCGACTTTCTTTTTCTCAAGTTCTGGGCTTTGCACAGGTGTTGTTGCAGGTCTGCGTTTGGGCTCAATCTCAGGCCGTTTGGCTTGGGTCAATTCGGGCTGGCTTGTTTTAAGAGGATCCGTCGCTTTCAATGCTTCTTTCGCCGAAGGCGCGACCTGTTTTACGATAGGTTTTGCAGTCTTCACTGTCTGCACCTCGGGGTTTGCTTGTTTTATTGGTTGATCAGGCTCTACAGTCGTTTTCCGGGCCGTGGTCGGCGCGGATGCAATGGTTCCAGCAGTGAAATCCTTAAAGGACGTCCCAAGCGCCGCAGTTTCGACCAAGCCACCACCTTCGATTTGCGTCACCGTTTGTGGGCCAAAGTCATGCAAAGCAAGACCGTGGGTCGCAGCAGCCAACACGATCGAAGATGCGGCTATTGCGCGAGAACTGGGGATCATTGCAGCGCTCTTTGTGTGATCACAAAGACCTTTTTTGCGCCTAGGGCACGAAGCGCATCGCTAACCGCTTTCAGCCGCACCGCTGGAAGCGCGCGGTCGGGAACCAAGCGTACTACTTCCAGCGGCAGGTCAATTGAAGCGCGTTCAACATAGGCTTCAACATCTGTCAGCTCGGCCCCGCGATACTCGAGCACACCATCGGCACGGATGACGAGCGCATCTGGCGGCTCGCGCCCTTCAAGGTTCTGCGTTTCAACCAGTTGCACCGAGTTGCCAAGCGGTGGGGCAAGCGTACCCGCAATCATGAAGAAAACCAGCATCAGGAAGACGACGTTGATCAGAGCAATTGTGGGTTCTCGGGTTCGCCTCGCCTTTGGTTTCAGTTGCATCATCCGATCACCTGCGTCCGTAGGTGAGCCACGCCTTTCAAAGCCGTCAGCAGGTCAATCAGTTGTTGCGAAGTTGCGTTCTGGCCGAGACTGATCAGTGCCATTTGTTCGGAGGCCCCGTCGAAAAGCTCAGTAACGCTATCCAGGGTTGTTACGGTCCCGTCGACCAGAAGACGATCCTGTTCAAGCTTCACAAAGCGGATCGGGACGTCTTGATCTGACCCTCCTGCCGAAGCCGTTGAAAACTCAATCTCGCCGAATTTCGAGTAGGTTGAAGTAAGCATGAAAAACAGCAGCAGCAAAAAGATAACGTCGATCAACGAGGTCATCGACAGGTGCTTGCGCCGCTTGGTGCGGGTCTCAAGTGCCATGGACAAGAGCTGCCTTTGGCATCTCGGTCGCTTTGCATTCTGCGGCGTGACCAGGTGCGAAAGCGGTGCGTAAGGCACGGTTGGTAAAGATGCGCTCACGCGTCATGCGTGACTCGAACCAAGTCAGCACAAGCGAGGTTGGCATGGCGACGGCTAACCCCGCAGCCGTTGTTAGCAGGGCAACCCAAATGCCGCCAGCAAGCAGTGCAGGATCTACCGAATTGCCTGCGCCTTGCAGGGTCTGGAAGGCTTCGATCATGCCAAGAACAGTGCCGAATAGCCCCAGTAGCGGTGCAAGCTGTGACACCACATCAAGCACGTTGAGGCCCCGTTCAAGCCCGGCAAAGCGTGCTTCGGCCTCGGCATCGGCACGCTCGGACAGCGTGCTGCTATCTCCACTGAATGACATGGCGATCACCGGGGCCAGATAGCTGCGGCTTTTGTCCAGATGCGCCATCGCAACAACCCGGTCCCGGCGGTCCCAGGCTTCAATCGCCAAAGACAGTTCGAAATGGCGACCGACGCCGGCGGCCGCATATTGCCAAAGCTTGTAAATTACGAGCGACAGGGTTGCGACCGAGGTTGTGATCAGGATCGCAACAACCGGCCCGCCAAGCGCAAGGACGTCTGTCAATTTCTGAATGATCGTATCCATTGGCCTATCCAATTATTTCCGTTTCAAGGCGGCTTTTGAGTGTCAGGTTCGACATGCAGGCATTCTGCATGCCTCCTTGATGCGCACATTCCTGAGCGTCGTTGATCAGGATACGAGTGATTTGGTTGCAGGCCATTCCATCGAACTGAAATTGGCGGACCCTAGGACGCCCTGCGGGCATATCCTCGAAATCCAGAAGCGTGAGCAGAGCAACGCCACCTTCGGCGCCGAATAAGACCATTTCGTAGACGGCGCCTTCGATATCGGTGTCATGTTTATTCTCGACCAAAAAGCTGAGCAGGCAGCTTTGGTCGCGTTCTTCCGCAGAACTCAGCTCTATCGAAACGCCACCGGTTTCTTCGGCGGAGGCAAGCCCCGCTCCCAGAATTGGGAGCAGGGTCAACAGGACCAACCGAGCATTTCTTTTCGACGCAATTCGCATAACTGGTCCTTTCATTTTTTGATCAGAAGGTTTTGGCCACTGTCAGCTTGAAGTTCCGGCCCGGCGCATTGCGCGTCGACAGGTTCGGCAGGTAGTTTTTGTCAAAGATATTCTCGATACCTGCCCTAACTTCGAACCCTGCAAGCGCGCCTTCTTGCGGGAAGTAGGACGCGCGCAATGTGTTGACGCCATATCCGGCAACCGGGTCGCCTGAAGAATCAAAGCCAGACCTGGCTCCGAAAAGCTCCCAACTGACATCAATCGTTTCGCCAAACCGTTTGCCGAATGTGATCCGCGCCGAATCCGATGGTTCGTTGCGCCAGCGGGTCTCCTGCCCGTTTTCATTGGTTTCCGTGCCGCTTACGACATTTGCGTTAAAGTCGACATAGAATCCGCCAACGTTCGCGTATGATGCTTCAATTTCCACACCGTGCGTTTCGACCTTGTCCAAAAGAACAGATGCTCCGGTAATCGGATTCGACTGATTGTACGATGTGACATCCCGCAAGTTAGTGTCGTAGAAATTCACCTTGGCGCGTATGATGTCGCCCTCGGCAAAGATATCTCCGCGATTGAACGAAAACCCTGCTTCCCAGGTGCGCGATTTCTCGGGCTGGGTCATGAATACCGGGGTACCAAGGTCGTCGATGATGGGCAGGCTTTCAGTGTATGCACCGCCGCCGAAGATGCCGAAACCGTTTGCGAATTCGTACCGCGCCGACAGTCCCCCCATCAGAGCATTGTTATTGTAGCTCTCATCGAAAGGTGCTGTATCGCCATCCCCCTTGATGTCCTGCGTTTCGTAACGCAGCGCCGGTGTGATGGTCAGTTGATCGCCGATCTGAATGTCATCGACAGCGAACAAGGCAATCCGACGATCGGTCCCACCCGGGGCTGACGGAGCATCCAGACGCTCTCGATTGATGAACTCGATCCCGGCTCGAAGATCATGCGAAGCGATTCCAGTTTGGAAATACGAGGTATTCTTGATCGTCAGTTTGGTGGTTTCATAGTTATGTGACGCGTCCGCAAGAGCCCGAATGCTTGGGAAAAACGGAGTTCCCTCTAAGCTGGAAGAGCCAGGAACATAGCTGCTGTCGATGGACTGCTCGGAATAGCTGAGGTTCACATCCAAATCGATCAGATCGTTGTCTGCTGGCCGGTATTGATATCGCAGGATGCCAATCCGGGTTTCGATATCACGATCCACATTTCCAAAAGCGTCTGCAGATGTACCGAATGAGTCATATGGAACGTCCCGTTCTTCCGAGGTCGATTGGTTCCATGATGCGGTGATAGAATGCTCCAGATTGTCGCCGAAGCTGTATTTACCCTTCGCCAACAGGGAAGGCAGGGTAAAGGCGCTGTTGCCGATCGAGCCGCCATTCCCGTCTTCCTGATCGTCTTGATCGCGATAGGTGTAGTTGAACAGAAACTCGGTCTGCTCGTTCGGCTGCCACGCCAGAATCGACGATGAGGCAAAGCCGCTTCCGTTCGAATAGCCTTCCAACGTCTGACGGAACCGGAAGCCGGGCTCACCGCCGGTGAAATCCGAGGCGTCTTTGGTTTCCAATTGAACCACGCCTCCCACGACGCCCGAACCGAATTCGAAGGACCCAACAGTGCCCCGAATCACCGACACGCTCTTGTAAAGTTGTGGATCGGTGAAGAGTTGGTTGCCGATCCGATACAGCTCTTCCGAACCGGTTGTTGCCCCGTCGATCAGAATGAGAACCTTCTGGTCGGTACCGAAGGTGCTGTTGGCGCCGAAGCCCCGAATGTTGATGCCAGACCCCTGCGGTGTCGAGCCATTCACCAGAGTCACACCAGGCACGGTGTCGATCAGCTCTGCAACCGTGTTGGCCTGACGGTCATTGATCTCTTCCTGATCGATATTGGTGATCGGTACAGCGGTGTCGGTCTGGATTTCCCGTTTGCTTTCGCCCAGCTCAAGTGTGCCCAGGAACCCATCATCCTGTTCCTGCGCCCAAGCGGCCGCTGCGATCATACTGAGGCAAGAGGCGGTGCCAAGCAGGCCCGCCTTTCGAATTGAAGCACGCATTTCTGTCCCTTCGAGTGGTTTGAGGACCGGAGATGCTTGCAGTTCGCTGGCTAAGGTCAGTCTTTTTTGGTGTTTTTTTGGAATCGCCTTTCAGCGATGACTTGTGCTCGTTAATAAAGCTTACTAAAATAGTCAACATATTTCCGTGACTGAGTTTGCAGTCACTGCCAGCGGGCCAACGACGCGATCATGGGCCAGGCCAGCGCTTCACAAAACCACTCGAAGTTGGGAAATCCACTATGGAACAGGTGCTTATGGCCCCTCAGGATATTCGTGCCGCCTATGCAGAGAAGGCTGGCAAACGTGATCGCGATCTGGCGGAATCACTTGGTTTGTCCGAAGGGCAGCTGGTGGCGGCCTTCGCTGGGTACGGCACAACAAGGCTGAGATCAGACATGGATGCGCTTTTTGGCCAGTTGAACGGGTTGGGAGAGGTCATGGCGCTGACTCGCAACCCTTCCTGCGTGATCGAGAAAGTCGGGCAATACGACAACTATCATCCCGGCGCCCATGCTGCGATGGTCCTAACCCAAGAGATTGACCTGCGCATGTTCCCCAGCCATTGGGTTCATGCCTTCGCGGTCGAGCGTGAAACGAATTCCGGAACACGCCGCTCGATTCAAGTATTTGATGCGGCCGGAGATGCGGTACACAAGATTTTTCTGCGGGACGGCTCGGATCTGGATCACTGGGCACGTCTGGTTCAGACGCTGGCCGCAGACGACCAATCGCAGACGATGGCTGTCGAGCAGCGCAAGCCAGCCGAGGCACCCAAGGCCAATCCGGACAAGGCTGAAATCCTGCGCAGCGAGTGGGCCAAGATGACGGATACGCATCAATTCCTGCGCTTGACGTCAAAGCTCAAGATGAACCGGTTGGGGGCATATCGTATTGCCGGTGCGCCACTGGTTCGGGCGCTTGACCCAAACACAATTCCGCAAATGTTCGAACAGGTGCGCGACCAAAGACTTGAGGTCATGGTCTTTGTCGGCAATCGCGGTTGCATTGAAATCCATGGCGGCCCAGTCAAAACCCTGAAACAGATGGGGCCTTGGTTCAACCTGCTGGACCCGGATTTCAACCTGCATCTGCGCACCGATCATATTGCCGAAGTCTGGGCCGTCACTAAACCGACCCAGCGCGGACCCGCTGTTTCAGTTGAAGTATTTGATGCCGAAGGCGGTTTGATTTTCCAGATATTCGGTCGACGCGCAGGCGAGACCGATCACCGCCCCGCCTGGGACGCTTTGGTTGCCGGGCTATCAGACATAGCCGAAAATGAGGTGATGTAGTGCGACTGCTTCTATCTTTCTGCACGGCTGCCTTACTCTCGGCCACAGCGCTGCAAGCCGAGGAAAAACGCGTGATCGCGATTGGCAGTTCGGTTACCGAGATCATCTATGCTCTGGGGCAACAAGACCGGCTCGTGGGCCGTGATCGGACCTCAACTTACCCGGCCGATGCGATGGACTTGCCGGATGTGGGCTATAGGCGCGCTCTGTCACCCGAAGGCGTGCTGTCGGTCGCACCCGACCTGATCTTGGCATTGGAAGGCTCCGGCCCGCCAGATGCCATTTCGGTGCTCGAAGAAGCCGGTGTGGAATTTGTCACCATCGATGATGAGTTTACTCGCGATGGGATAGTGGAAAAAATCCTCGCGGTGGGCGCCGCTTTGGGCGTTGAAGCTGAGGCTGAAACGCTTGCTGCAAACGCCGCGCAACAACTGGATCAGGCGCAAGAGAGTGCCTCAGTCGCCGCGGGTGCGGACCCATTGAGCGTGTTGTTCATTCTTTCTGCACAGGATAGAGAAATCACCGTCGGTGGGGCCGATACACAGGCAGATAGCATTATCAGAATGGCGGGCGGTGAAAACGCTGCCGCAGGCGTCGATGGCTTCAAGACCATGACACCAGAAGCGTTGGCTGTCACAACGCCCGACGTGATCCTGATGATGGAGCGGCGCGGCAATCACGCAACTTCGGACGAGGACCTTTTTGCAATACCCGCGATCCAACTGACCCCGGCAGGGCAGAATAAAGCCCTGATCCGTATGCCGGGTGCGTATCTTCTGGGCTTTGGCCCGCGTACAGCGGATGCGATTTCAGACCTATCGGCGGCGTTGCAAAACGCGAGCGGATCATGACGCTGGCGTTAGACCACGGCGCTCCGATGCGCGCCGACGCGCGAAGGATCAGGGCCAAGCGCGTGACGCTGTCTCTAATTGTCGTCCTGACCGTAACAAGTGTGTTCAGCGTCTCGGTCGGAGCGTCTGACGCCTCGCCAGCGATTGCAGTATTGGATTTACTTCAGGGGCGCGAGTTGTCGGACCTGAACCGGATCATTCTGTGGGACATCCGCCTGCCCCGTCTGGCGATGGGAATACTTGTTGGTGCGGCGCTGGCAGTCTCGGGCGTGGTGATGCAAGGGCTGTTCCGCAATCCGCTGGCCGATCCTGGCATTGTCGGCGTGAGCGCGGGTGCTGGGTTGGGCGCGATAGCAGCCATCGTCTTTGGTGGCCTCCTGCCTGGCACGGTCCTCGCCTGGGTAGGCGACGGGCTGGTTGCCGTTGCGGCCTTTTTGGGGGGATGGGCCTCGGTTCTGATCCTTTATCGGGTGTCCACGCGCCAAGGGCAGACATCGGTCGCCACAATGCTGCTTGCAGGCATTGCACTGGCGGCTTTGGCCGGAGCTGTATCCGGAGTGATGATCTACATGGCTGACGATCAGCAACTCAGAGACCTCACCTTCTGGGGCATGGGCTCACTGGCTGGTGCGACGTGGACCAAGGTTGCAACGGCTGCCCCGATTATTTTGGCTGCAATTATCTGCACACAGTTTCTTGCCCGTGCTTTGAACGGTTTGGCGATGGGTGAGGCTATTGCTCATCACATGGGTATTCCAGTCCAGCGAAGCAAAAACCTCGCGATCCTGACGGTTGCTGGGGCAACTGGTGCCGCCGTTGCCGTGTCGGGTGGCATAGGTTTTATCGGAATCGTGGTGCCGCATCTGCTGCGTCTCAGCACTGGACCAGACCACCATCGCTTGCTGATGAATTCAGCTCTGCTGGGGGCCACGCTGCTGTTGTGCGCAGATATGATCAGTCGCGTGATCGTTGCTCCGGCGGAGCTACCAATTGGGATCGTGACCGCGATCCTTGGCGCGCCGGTGTTTTTCTGGATCCGGCTTCGACGCCACGGCTCAATGGGAATGTAAGTATGAAAGCTGAGAACGTTCGCGTACAGATCGGAAGCACAGAGATCCTGAAAGGTGTGGATTTTCAGGCGGAGCCCGGGCAAGTCACAGCCATTATCGGCCCGAATGGATCCGGTAAATCGACTTTGCTGAAAGCACTGTCGGGAGAAATCCAAAGCTCCGGCAGGATCTCATTGAACAGTCACGACATCACGGCACTAAAGCCTTGGGAATTGGCTGCCATACGAGGCGTTCTTCCGCAGTCTACAACCGTGGCTTTCCCCTTCTCTGTGCACGAAGTCGTCAGGCTCGGGTTGGCGAATGGCTTGGCTGCCGAAGACGACACGTTGCCGTCTCGGGCATTAATGCAAGTTGACCTCGGAGGCTTCGAAACGCGGTCCTACCAGAACCTATCTGGCGGTGAGCAGCAACGCGTTCAGATGGCGCGAGTTCTGACGCAAGTCTGGGACACCAAAGATCTGGATCAGCCGCGCTGGTTGTTGCTGGATGAACCCGTTGCAAGCCTGGACGTCGCACATCAGTTCATCGTTTTGCGCATCGCGCGGGACTTCGCGGCCCAAGGCGGTGGTGTTGTCGTGGTTATGCACGATCTGAACCTGACAGCTTTGTTCGCCGACAGTGTATACATTCTGAGCGAAGGCAAAGTCTGGTCATCTGGTGTTGTGTCCGACGTTCTCAACAATGAGACGATGCAGCAGGTTTACGGTATCGACTTGCCGATAAACACGGTACCTGCAGGCGGGATGCCATTTGTTCTACCGCAGGCGATGATGTGAATTCGAAGGTCCGTACGTTTTTCTAAACGTGAAAGATACCGTGAGCAAGATACCAATGGGTCCGGTGCATACCCCGTTTCCACGATGCATCAACGGCTCAAAGCGGACATCCGTCAGTACACAGGGATGCTGCCATGCGGCCCGCCGAATCTGCCATTCGCTGCAAGCGCAAAGTTGCGCTGCCTTCAGAGGTCGGCAACGCAACTTTGCAGCCTTCTGCATTTTTGCTCCAAAGAACCACAGTCAACCCAAAGCTACCATTGGTCTGAAGTGCAAACACTAAGGCCGTCGTCTCTCCTAATTGGGAATCACAAGTTTTTGCAAACTTGGTTTTCGGGTCACATTTTGTAGAGGAATCCGGTCAGGCAGGAGCCATCTTTACATGCGTGATTTATGGCGCCGGAGGTTTCGCCCAAAACAAAATCTACCCTGCTTGAAAACTGGAGCCCCTGAAAATCTGAGTAGCGATAACAGGTACAACTATTGAAACGCCAGCATGAAAAAGGGGTGTCGGGGCTGAAAAACCGCATGACTTAACTGCAAGGTTACACCATGTACCAAATTCGCAAGGTCTATGCCTTCGAACAATGAAGGTGCCAATGTGGGCCTAATATCTTGAGCTTTTTTGCGGCACATACTTTGATTACTACTATGATGATGCGCGATCAGTATTAGAACAGAGCGGCCGCCAACTTGCGCGTCCTCTTCGTTATTTTCTCTTCAACAATAGATTGTTACGGAATTTCCGGTTAACTGGCAGTTGAGGGTCGGGTATTGGGCCACTTAGTCGGCCAATGGCAATGCAGGTATAAGGTTGCGGGTGCAGGCTCAGGTAGTTCTTTCTAAAGGATAGGCCGAGGCCATCTTGGGCAAAGTGTTGTTGATCTAAGTACGAAGGATGATTGGCTATTTGCGGCACAAGGCCGACCTTGTCTAAATATATTAATTTCCGCGATTGCGCCCCTTCCTTAAAGACATTCGCTGCAAGTGCGATGCCGTCTAAGCAGCAGACTGCCAACTTTCAGAAGTATGCAATTAGGCTTCGTCCAATTTGATAAACCAGATCATCCCCACGCGACTAATCCATGGGACAATCCGTATGGGAAATAAGGACACAGCGACAGGAGGTTTGCGCCTGAACGAGTTTGCCACGGTTGGCTCATGTGGAAGCACGGGACGCGACCAACACGAGTATCTCGCCTCGGATAAAAACGCTGAATACTTGCAGCACCACCTTTGATCTGACGGTGTTCGAATTGGTCACTGAATACGATGCGAACTTCACTTTTTTACGTTTGTCACCAAACTGAATCCAAACCGTCACAAAACCGCAATGACCCGGGTTCATCCCCTTCTCATCCAAGTGAGAGAGGATACCACCCGATGTCGTTGCGCTTTGTCTGCCTGACATCTGCCCTTGCCCTGACCGCCGGCCAGGCTTCGGCAGAAATGAATTTCAACCGAATTGCTTCTTTCCCCGTCGTTAAGAATATGGCCGAGGGAACTGATACCGAACGTGAGACCTCACCCGAGATCATCGCTGCGACTGCAGACGGGATGACGTTGGTCTATACAGATAGCCCGTTAGGTGTAATCGGCATGGTCGACATCACCGACCCAGCGAACCCGGCACCTCTGGGCGCGATGGAAGTGGGCGGCGAGCCGACGTCAGTTGGGATCGTTGGTGGGACGGCTTTTGTGGGCGTGAACACTTCGGAAAGCTACACCGCCCCGTCGGGCAAACTGATCTCGGTCGACATCGAAGGCAAGGCGGAAACCGGCGCCTGTGATCTGGGTGGTCAACCCGACAGCGTCGCGGTTGCCCCAGATGGCAGCTTTGTCGCCGTGGCGATCGAAAACGAACGCGACGAAGACCTGAACGATGGCGTTATCCCTCAACTGCCTGCTGGATCGCTGGCGCTGGTACCGTTGAAGGATGGCGCGCTGGATTGCTCTGGCATGAAGATGGCCTCGCTGACCGGCCTGGCAGACGTCGCGCCCACCGACCCCGAGCCTGAGTTTGTGGACATCAACGCTCTGGGCGAAACCGTCATCACCCTGCAGGAAAACAACCACATCGCGGTTGTTGACAAGGACGGGAACGTAGTCAGCCATTTCTCGGCTGGCGCGGTTGATCTGGAAGGCATTGACGCCACGGATGAGCGCGGCGCGCTGATCTTCACCGAAAGCCAAGAGGGTCGCCTGCGCGAGCCTGATGCGGTGAAGTGGATCGACGACAACCATTTCGCCACCGCCAACGAAGGTGACTACGAAGGCGGCTCGCGCGGCTGGACGATCTTCCACAAGGACGGCATCGTTGTTTACGAGAACGGCACCGATTTCGAGAAAGCCATCATCCAGATCGGGCACTATCCCGACAAACGCTCAGACAGCAAAGGCGTTGAGCCCGAAAGCGTAACCGCAGCCACGTTCGGCGGCACGCCGATGATCTTTGTGGGGGCCGAGCGCGCCTCGGTCGTGGGGGTCTATGACGCCACCGATCCGGCCAACCCGGTTCTAAAACAACTGCTGCCCTCGGGCGTGGGGCCGGAAGGCTACGTTGCTATCCCTGAGCGCAACCTTCTGGTCTCGGCCAATGAAAAAGACCTGATCGAAGATGGCGGTCCGCGTGCTCATGTGTCGATTTTTGAGTATCAGGATGCCCCCGCCGCTTATCCGCATCTGACCTCCGCTGGCGCGGATGAGTTGATCGGATGGGGTGCCCTGTCCGGTCTGGTCGCAGATGAGGATGGCATCATCTACGCGGTTAATGACAGCTTCTACGGCTTCCAGCCTTCGATCTTCAAAATCGACCCCAGCCAGACCCCGGCCCGCATCGTGGACGTCGTTCGCATCAGCCGTCAGGACGGCAACCCGGCGCAAAAGCTGGATCTGGAAGGTATCACGCTGGATGGCAAGGGTGGCTTCTATGTCGCCTCTGAAGGCCGAACCGACCGCGTCATCCCCCACGCGATCTACCATGTCTCGGCCGAAGGCAAGATCAAGGACCGCAAGGGTGAAATAGGCCTGCCGCCGGAACTGATGGCCGTCGAAAATCGCTTCGGGTTCGAAGGCATAACCAAGGTTGGAGACACCCTGTGGATGGCAGTTCAGCGCGAATGGAAGGACGACCCCAAGAACCACGTGAAACTTGTCGCCTATAACCTTGAAGCCAAGGAATGGGGCGCAGTGCACTATCCCAAAACTGACCCGGAAACTGGCTGGGTAGGTCTGTCGGAGATCACCGCATTCGGCGACCATGTTTATGTCATCGAACGAGACAACCAGCACGACCACCGCGCAGTGACCAAGAAAATCTACCGCATCCCGCTGTCTGAAATGACCCCGGCCCCGCTGGGCAGTGAGCTGCCCGTGGTTAGTAAGGAAGAGGTCCGTGACTTGCTGCCCGACCTGACCTCGACCGGCGGCTACGTTCTGGACAAGATCGAAGGTTTGGCCATCCTGCCTTCGGGCGAGGCATTCGTTATGACCGACAATGACGGCGTCGATGATGCCTCGGGCGAGACGATGTTCTGGTCGATCGGCTCGGTTTCGGCTGGGAACTAGATCAAACATCAGAAATCAAAAAGGCCCCGCGCGGAGATTGCGCGGGGCTTTTGCATTCAAAGCCAGTTTTGATCCATTTGGCCGGATCGATTCTCATGAACTTTTACATGCAGCCTGATTGGAAAGTTGTTTTAGTCTATAGATTTCTTCGGGGATCTACTTCGAGTGACCATCACGCCTTGGCAAAGTTGAAGAACTCCGACCTGTCATCATCGCGGCCAATTGGGGCGATCTTGCGGTAACGCATCCTGCCATCCCGTTCGGCGCCGAACCCCTTCACATTGTGGTTAATCTCACGGGCCATCAATTGTACTTGGCTCTCATACGCTAGAAAAACCGGCGACCTAGCATGTCATCTCAGGTCTGCCGATTCGTTCGCACATGTGTATTTTGGCGAAGTTTGTGGAATTTTTGGTGTATGGCGAAGTTAGCAACAGCGTATCTCGGTACCCTAACGCTCAAAGACTAAAATGATGTCGTGAAAATTCGACTCAGAAGGACCGTATCACCATTCTGTGTGCTGAATCTGAACAGACCTTTTGGACCCCAACCAGCCTGTGCCAATTTGAGAAAGGCGGCCTTTCAGATCGCTGGCATGTAGGGGAAAAATTTCTTGCCCAAATGAGCCGAATGCGAATTCGACCGACAGGCATTCTTTAAACAGCGACTAACAGACAACACGTGTTGGTCCTGATCGAAATGATAGTCTTGATCAATCCCGACGCCCATTTAACGTAGATGGCCTCATGGCGTCTCAACCAAACAACACTCTGACACTTCTTGTCCTTGTAACTCCAAACTTCAACATGGCGGCGACAGTGGGTTTCATCGACCCGTTTCGCACCGCAAACTACCTGGAAGGCAAGGCACGGTTCCAGTGGCAGATCGCGTCCCTGGACGGCGGTCCTTGCACTGCAAGCAACGGGATGACCATCGACACGATTGCGCTGGCCGAGGTTCAGGAAGGGCGCAAGGATTTCGTGATCGTCTCGTCCAGTTGGGCGCCGGAAGCCTACAACTCGACCCCGCTTCATACATTGCTATGGCGTTGGGCCGGTCAAGGGAGCACGCTGGGCGGGCTGGACACCGGGGCGTTCATCCTCGCCGAAGCTGGTTTGCTCAAGGGGCGTCGTGCCACGGTGCACTATGAGCATATCGACGCGATGAAAGAGCTCTATCCCAATGTCGAGGTCACTGAGGAGTTGTTCGTATTCGACAAGGCCCGCATCACCTGTTGCGGCGGCGCGGCAGCCTTGGATTTTGCCTTGCATATCATCAAGGGCACCAAGGGCGACGCTCTAGCCAATGCGGCAGCACGATACGTTTTTCACCAGACCGTGCGCCCCCAAGGCGCTATGCAAAGTCCGGGACTGGCCGAGCCGATGGGTCAACTGGCCCCCACAGCGGTCAAACTGGCGATAGCGTTGATGGAGCAGAACCTGGAAACACCGCTAAGCATTCCCGAGATCTGTGATTCCATAAACCTGTCACAACGCCAGTTGAATCGGCTGTTCGCGCGGCACGTCAAGAAAACTCCAACCATGTATTATCGTGACATCCGGCTGGACCGTGCACGCGGGCTGGTGACACAGACAGATAT
This sequence comes from Ruegeria sp. AI3, assembly GCF_056541245.1. Taxonomy (NCBI): domain Bacteria; kingdom Pseudomonadati; phylum Pseudomonadota; class Alphaproteobacteria; order Rhodobacterales; family Roseobacteraceae; genus Ruegeria; species Ruegeria sp. AI3. The sequence continues at coordinate 150,611 of NZ_JBQFYA010000011.1, read as the reverse complement.
GTCTTTGCTTGAGGTTTCGGTGGCCTCGGGTTTTGCCAGCCAGGTTCATTTCAGCCGCGCATACCGCGAACGGTTTGGGCTGTCACCGCGCAATGATCGGGTGGAAGGCCGCGTTCCTTTTGAATTTCGAGCCTGGCCCATGCACCGCAAGACCGATAGGCGGGTGGCGAATAAAGTTAAGTAGACGGCGATCTGTGCACATTGATCATGTGTGAGAGACGCGATCCTATACCTCTGACCGAGTCACTCGGCAGGGTTTTGTTCACAGGAGACGCCCGCAATGACTGAACAGCCAACGTCCCAGCAATTCGCGGATATCTCCAAGGGCTATCACGAAAACCCATCCAGTTCGTTTTCGCTGCGGGCCGAGGCCTATACGGATCCAGCCTGGCACGCTGTGGACCTACGCGAGATCATCGCCAAGACGTGGCAATGGGTCTGCCATGTCGAAAAGCTGCGCAAACCAGGCAGCTTTGTCACGATCGAGATCGCTGGTCAGCCGATAGCTGTGGTACGTGATCGGGAAGGCATTCTGCGCGCGTTTTACAATGTCTGCAAACACCGCGCCCATCAGCTTTTGTCGGGCGAAGGTAATACGACCCGCATCATGTGCCCTTATCACGCCTGGGTTTACAAGTTGGATGGACAGCTGGTGCGTGCCCCGCATACCGAGAATCTGAATGGATTCGAGCCCAAAGAGATTTGTCTGGATGAGGTGCAGGTAGAGGAATTTTGTGGGTTTGTTTATGTAAACCTGGATCGAGAGGCCTCACCCCTGTCGGAGCTGTCCGGCGATCTGGAAACCGAAATCCGCCACTGGGCGCCGGATATCGAAGAGCTGACATTTGCTCATCGACTGACCTATGACATCAAGTCCAACTGGAAGAACGTGGTCGACAATTTCCTGGAGTGTTACCACTGTCCGACCGCTCACAAGGATTTTTGCGAACTTGTCGATATGGACACCTACAAGGTGACCACGCACGGCATCTATTCCAGTCACATGGCAGATGCGGGCAACACGACCAACAGCGCTTATGACGTGTCGAATGCCACGGTGAAAACCCATGCCGTTTGGTGGCTATGGCCCAATACCTGCATCATGCGGTATCCAGGTCGGTCGTCGATGATCATCCTCAACATCATCCCTGCAGGCCCCGACCGGACGCTGGAAACCTATGACTTCTTCCTTGAGACCAAGGAGCCCAACGAGGCCGAGGTCGAGACGATCCGCTATCTGGACGAAGTGTTACAGGTTGAAGACATCAACATCGTTGAAAGCGTGCAGAAAGGGATGAACACTCCAGCCTTCGACGCGGGCCGCATCGTGAACGACCCTGATGGCTCGGGCATGTCGGAACATGCGGTGCACCATTTCCACGGTCTTGTTTTGGACGCATACAAAAGGGCCGCCAGGTGAGTCAGTTTTCCAAAAGAATGCAGTTCCAACCTCCTCCCCGCCCGTGACTGAACGCGCGCAGTCACCGCATATTGGCAGGCAAGGAGGAACAGCATCATGCCAGCAACACCAAATATCGTCGTCGTGATGGCCGACCAATTGGCACCGCAGTTTTGCGGGGCCTATGGCCACCCGGTCGCCAAGACACCGCATATCGATGCGCTGGCCGCGCGCGGGATGCGGTTTGATGCGGCCTATTGCAACTCACCACTTTGCGCACCTTCCCGGTTCGCCTTCATGTCCGGCCAGTTGATCAGCCGTATCGCCGCCTACGACAATGCCTCCGAATTTCGCGCCAGCGTGCCAACATTCGCGCATTACCTGAAAACGTTGGGCTATCACACCTGCCTGTCGGGCAAGATGCACTTTGTAGGCCCCGACCAGAAACACGGGTTTCAGGATCGGGTGACCACCGACATATACCCGTCCGATTTCGCCTGGACGCCCGATTGGGAGTCCCATGATGAGCGCATCGACAAGTGGTACCACAACATGCAGACGGTCAAGGAAAGCGGCGTGGCCGTCGCCACCTTCCAGACCGACTATGACGACGAGGTCGGCTTTGCCGCGCGCCGTTGGCTGATAGATCGCGGGCGCGATCGGGCGCACGGATCGGAAGCGCCTTTCTGTATGGTCGCCAGTTTCATTCACCCACATGATCCCTATGTTGCGCAGCCGGAATGGTGGGACCTCTATAACGATGATGACGTCGACATGCCCGAGTTCACGTTGTCACCTGAAGACCAAGACCCGTTCTCGCGCCGTGTCATGGATGGGATCGAAGCCAGCTATGTACCTCTGACAGACGAAGAAGTCCGGCGCGCGCGCCGTGCCTATCTGGCCAATGTCAGCTTCTTCGACAGTCAGGTAGGCAAGATCGTCAAGACTCTCAAAGACATTGGCGAGCTGGACAACACCATCATCATTGTCACTGCAGATCACGGCGACATGCTGGGTGAGCGCGGCCTGTGGTACAAGATGAACTTCTTCGAACACTCGGCTCGCGTGCCCTTGATCATGGCCGGGCCGGGGGTGGCCAAAGGCCGCGCGCCCAATGCCTGTTCGCTACTGGATCTGTTGCCCACCTTTGTTGATATCGGAGGCGGCACCCCGGAAATGTTTGGCGAAACGGTCGACGGCCGATCACTAATGCCACTGGCGCGCGGTGAAGCCGACCCGGTGGACGAGGCGATCGGTGAATACTGCGCCGAAATGACCCCCTGGCCGGTCTTCATGATCCGACGCGGGCCACTGAAATACATCCATTGCGACATCGATCCACCACAGCTTTATGACCTGTCGGTTGACCCGTTGGAGAAGGTGAATGTCGCTGCTGATCCAGCCTATGCCGAAGCCGCTGCAGGCTTTGCCGCCGAAGTCAGAGCCCGCTGGAACAGCGACCAGCTGCGCACAGATGTGATCGCTACGCAGAAATCCCGCCGCGCGCTTCATGCGGCGATGGAAGCCGATGCTGGTGAGCATTGGGATTACAACCCACCCTCTGATGCCAGCCAGCAATATGTGCGCAATCATATGGATTGGACCGAAGCCGCAGGCCGTTATCGGTTCCCGCCACAAAAGGACGACTGATATGAAACTACAGGGAAAAATCGCCCTCGTAACTGGTGGTCGTGGAGGGATTGGTCGGGCCATCGTCGCGCGCTTTCTGCGCGAAGGTGCTATTGTCTATACCGCCGATCTGACACCACAAGGATCATTGACCAAACATGACGATAATGGCAGCCGCTTTGTTGCGATGAACGTGGCAGACGAGGCTGCGGTAAAAGCTGCGATGGCGAGGATCGAGGCTGACGGAGGCAAGCTCGATATTCTGGTGAACGCCGCCGGGATTGAGATCGAGAAGACCATCGAAGACACCACGCTTGAGGAATGGAACCAGAGCTTCGCTGTAAACTGCACCGGAACCTTCCTGACATCGAAATACGCCTTGCCCCTGATGCGCGCGGCGGCGAAAACCGGCGTTTCGGCCAGCATCATCAATTTTGGTAGCTACGACGGGTTCATCGCCGATCCCGGCCTTGCGGCTTATTGTGCCACCAAGGGCGCGGTGCATGCGCTGACCCGCGCCATGGCTTGTGACCACGGCCCTGAGGGCATCCGCGTAAACGCGATCTGCCCGGGCTATATCGACACACCAATGCTGCAAAGTTTCTTTACCGGCGACGGGTCCGGCGGCGGAGGCAAATCGATTGATGAGCTGCAACAGGCTGTGCGCGACGTACACCCGATGCGCACCTATGGCACACCCGAGGATATCGCGAACCTTGTCAACTGGCTCGCCTCGGACGAGGCCCGCTATGCGAGCGGTCAACTTTGGGTTCTGGACGGCGGACTGTCTGCGCAAGTCCAGCAGATGAGACTGTGATGTCAGAAGCGTTGCGTTCACAAGAGCCGGAGGTCGCCGCTTGGATGCCTCTCTTCGCGTTTGGAGAGATGGCTTGGCGAAAGCCGATCTGGGGCGTACCAGAGAACCAACGCCGCCTCTTCGTTGTCCCTAAGACCTTCGCGGAGCCAACAACATGACCAAGCCCGTCATCATCACCTGCGCCCCTACAGGTGGCATTCACACCCCTACCATGTCGGAGCACCTGCCGATAACTCCCAGCGAGATCGCAACCGCCAGCATCGAGGCCGCCGAGGCCGGTGCCTCGATCATCCACCTGCATGCGCGCGACCCGGAAACCGGCAAGCCCGACCCGAACCCCGACCTGTTCATGGAATTCCTGCCGCGCATCAAGCAGGCGACAGATGCGGTCATGAATGTCTCTACGGGCGGTGGGTTGGGCATGTCTCGTGAAGAACGCCTGCGCGCCGCAACGGTCGCCAGCCCGGAAATGGCAAGCATGAATATCGGGTCGATGAACTTCGGTATCTTCCCGATGAAAGACAAGTATTCAAACTGGAAGCATGACTGGGAGCCCGAATTCCTGGACATGACCCGCGATTTCATATTCCGCAACACCTTCGCGGATATCGAATACTGCCTCAAGGAACTCGGTCAGGTGCACGGTACGCGTTTCGAGTTCGAATGTTATGACCTGGGCCACCTTTATAACCTTGCGTGGATCATTGATCAGGGTTGGATCGAAGGGCCGATTTTCGTGCAGATGGTTTTTGGGATCTTGGGCGGGGTTGGGGCTGATCTGGACAACCTGATGCACATGCACACCATTGCCAACAAACTGTTTGGCGATGACTATGAATGGTCGGTTCTGGCCGCCGGTCGCCACCAGATGCCGTTCACCACGCAAAGCGCTTTGCTGGGGGGGAACGTGCGGGTGGGTATGGAAGACAGCCTATACATCGGACCCGGAGAGAAAGCTGTGTCCAGCGCCCAGCAGGTTCGCAAAATTCGGGAAATCGTCGAAAATTTGGGGCTTCAGGTTGCCACCCCCGCCGAGGCGCGCGCGCGTCTGGGTCTGAAAGGCGGCGATCAGGTCGCATTCTAAGGAGGGGAGCACATGCAGACAAAGATGTTGATCAATGGCGAGCTTGTTGAAGGAGGCGGGGCAGCGATCCCTGTCCTGAACCCGGCAACCGGAGAAGAGATTTGCACCATCAATGCCGCGACCTCGGAACAAGCAGACGCCGCGGCCGCCGGTGCGCATGAGGCGTTTGACACGTTCGGGCAGACCAGCCCGGCGGAACGGTCGCACCTGCTGACAAATATCGCCGATGTCCTCCAAGCCAATATCGAGGAGTTGGCCGAGTTGGAAAGTCTGGACGCAGGCAAGCCCTGGCCCTCGGCGCTGAACGATGAAACCCCACTGACGCTGGACACCTTCCGCTTTTTCGCCGGTGCCGCGCGCACTATGACCGGGGTGACGGCGGGCGAATACGTAGCTGGTCACACTAGCATGATCCGCAAAGATCCGGTTGGACCGGTGGCGGCGATTGCCCCATGGAACTACCCTTTGATGATGGCCGCCTGGAAGCTGGCTGCGCCATTGGCGGCGGGCTGTCCCGTGACGCTGAAACCCTCTCAGCTCACGCCACTTTCCACATTGAAGGCCGCCGAGCTGATTGCAGACATCGCCCCCAAAGGCGTCGTGAACGTTCTACACGGTTCGGGCCGCGAGATCGGCAGCCAGATGATCAACGACCCGCGCACCGAGGCGATTTCGATCACCGGGTCCAATGCGACCGGGGTCGAGGCGATGAAAGCGGCCTCTCGTCAGATTCGCCACGTGCATTTGGAGCTGGGCGGCAAGGCCCCCGTGATCGTCTTTGACGACGCCGATATCGACGCGGTGGCGGAAACCGTTCGCTATGGCTCGTTCTTCAACGCCGGTCAGGATTGCGCGCAACCCTGCCGCCTGCTGGTGCAGGATGCAGTCTATGACACGGTGGTCGCCGCTGTGCTCGATCAGATTGGGCAGATCAAGGTTGGGGCGCAAAAGGCTGAGGGCACGGAAATGGGCCCGATCATCTCGGCCGGACAACGCGACACCGTGGCCGGTTTTGTCGACCGCGCGCGGGATACTTGCGAGGTTGTCGCCGGTGGTAGGATGATCGACGGCCCAGGCTTCTTCTATGAACCCACAGTGCTCGCGAATGTGCCCCATGATGCGGAAGTGTTCTGCAACGAGATCTTCGGCCCCGTCGTTACGATCTCGCGGTTCAGCGACGAGGACGAAGCGCTGCGGGTTGCCAATGCCGGGCCGTTCGGGCTGGCTTCGTCGGTTTGGACCAACAATACCGGGCGGGTGATGCGGATGTCGGCGAAACTGCGTTACGGATTTACCTGGGTAAATATCCACGGCGTCGCTACCCCGGAGATGCCCTGGGCAGCGATGAAATCTTCGGGAACAGGCTGTGATATGAGCGTCTTTGCACTCGATGCCTACACCGCCGTCAGACATGTGATGATCGCCCATGGATAATTGCGCGATTATCACCGGCGGAAGCCGGGGGATTGGCCGGGCTATTGTGGACCGGCTGTTGGCAGACGGTTTTGATGTTGTCACATGCGGACGCGGTGCCCGGCCTGAGGACATGCCGGAAGCGGTAGTTTGGGTCATGGCGGATGTGTCGAAAACCGGCGATGCGGCGATGCTGATCAAAGCCGCAAACAACGCATTCGGTCGCGTCACCTTGTTGGTCAACAACGCCGGCGTTCAGGTCGAAAAAACCATGGCCGACAGCGATGATGACGATTGGGATCTGGTGATGAACGTGAACTGCAAAGGCGTGTTCAACATGTGCCGCTTGGCCTTGTTGGATATGGCCGAACATGGCGGCAACATCATCAATATTGGGTCAATCTCCGGCATGGTCGCGGACCCAAGCATGGCGCTTTACAATGCGTCCAAGGCATTTGTTCACGGGCTGACCCGCTCGATTGCCGTTGATCACGGGCCCAAAGTACGCTGCAACGCGATCCGCCCGGGCTGGATCATGACGGAGATGGCCGAGGACGGGTTTGCCCTGGCAAAAGACCCTGAGAAAGCCATAGCCGACGCATTGGCCCGCCACCCGGTGGGCCGGTTCGGGGAACCCGCCGACATTGCCAACATGGTAAGTTGGCTGGCCTCGGATCAGTCGGCCTACGTGTCTGGCGAATGTTTCACGGTCGATGGCGGCATGACTGCTGCCTCGCCCCTCAACCCGGGATTGTTCTGATGGAATTTGCACATACGGCCTGCCTTGGTGGTGGTGTCATCGGGGCCAGCTGGGCGGCGCTTTTCTTGGCTTCTGGACGTTCGGTTGCGGTGTTCGATCCGGCGTCGGAGGTGGAAAAGCATGTGCGCGACTATGTCGAGATGGCCTGGCCAACCCTGACCGAGCTGGGGCTGACCGAGAACGGCGCTCCTGACGCAATCAGCTTTCACGACAGTGCCGCCAAGGCAGTCGCCGGAGCCGCGTTCATCCAGGAAAATGTGCCTGAACGCCTGCCCATCAAACACGCCACCTTTGCCGAGATCGAGCCAGTTCTGGACCCGCAGGCCATTGTCGCCAGTTCCGCCTCGGGCCTGATGCTGAGCCAGATGCAGGGAGGCTGGAAAGATCCCGCACGCTTCGTGCTGGGGCACCCGTTCAATCCGCCCCACCTGATCCCGTTGGTGGAAATCCTGGGCAATGACCTGACCGACCCGGCGGCAGTGGACGGGGCCGAACGGTTTTACGAAGCAGTGGGAAAGGTTACCATCCGGGTGAACAAGGAAAAGAACGGCCACGTCGCGAACCGCTTGCAAGCCGCAATCTGGCGCGAAGCGATTTCATTGGTGGTCGAAGGCGTGGCGAGCGTCGAAGACGTGGACAAGGCAGTCTGGGCAGGACCCGGCCTGCGTTGGGCCGCGATGGGGCCAACCATGCTTTTCAACCTGGGCGCGGGCGCAGGCGGGCTTCAGGCGTTTTGCGACCATTTCACCGACACTTTCAACAGCTGGTGGGATGATCTGGGACAGGTGCGTCTGGATGAGGATGTTTCGCGCACCTTGATCGAAGGCGTGCGCGACGAGGCACGCGGGCAAAGCCTCGCCGAGCTGTCAGCGAAACGCGACGCGTTGATCCTGGCGATGCAGAAAGCCATTTCAGGTTTGCGTTAGTTGATGAACCACGTTTTGGCTATTGGCACCGGGCAGGCCGGGTTTTCGGACTGCGCTAACTTGCGCAAGCGTGGGCATGTAGGGCCGATCACACCTATTGGATAGGAGCGCGAGCCGCCCTATCAACGCCATCCGCTGTCCAAGGCCTATCTTCTGGGCGAGATGGCGCGCGAGCGGTTGTTTCTGCGGCCTGCAGCTTATCGCGGCGAGAATGACATCACTCAACGTACAGGCTGCCGTATCGTTGAAATACACGGGTTCAACAGGCAGGTGCGCACCGAAACAGACGGCTCCGTCTTCGATGATCATCTTGTGCCGTCAACTGGTTCACGTCCGCCGTGCTTGCCAGATGCCTTAGGGGGGAGCCTGAACAGCGTGTTGACGATGCGCGATTTGGCAGATGCCAAGGCGTTTGCGTTCCGCGCGTAGTTGGGGAGCAATGCGCTGGTAGTCGGTCGGGGCTAATTGGAGCTTGAAGCCGCAGGGGTGCAGGTCAAGCTGGGCCTGCCCGTGACCTTGTTGGAAGCGGCGGTTCGCATTTTGTCGCAGGCGACCTCGGTCCATTTCCGCGCGTTGCATCTAGCAAATCAACACTATTTGGCTGATGCAACGATTCTCGGGCGCCGCGCATCCCATAAAGCCAAGCCATGGTTCTGGTCGGGTCAGAATGCCACCAAGCTCCAAATCGTGGGCTTGTCGGCGGGCCACCACGAGGTCGTGCACCGGGCTGTTGACAACGGGGCGTTGTCGCTTTGATACTATCTTGTCGACACGTTTTTGGCGGTCGACGCGATCAACGACCCGCGCGGGTAAACGATCGCGAAACGCTTGATCGATGCGTGCAAAACTCCACCGAAATCACTTGTCGCAGCCCTAAGCGTCACGGCCAGAGACCTGCTGTAAGCCAGACCTGATTTGCTTCCCGATTCTCGCCTCGTCAGGAAATCCTGGCGAGGTTTTCCATTTTGACGGCGGAGAACAAGAAACCTGCAAAATATGACGGATCAGGTTCAGGTCGCGGCGAAAACGTATCTTGCGAATTAAAATGTGCGCAATCCTGAATGCCACCGGATCAACCCAGGGCGTGGAAAACCGCGCTGCGCCCCTCCGGATACGAATAACTGGGAGACCGAAATGACCTTCAAGAGAATGCTTGCCGCACCCACCCTTTTTACCGCTCTGGGACCTCGTCCGACTTTGCCGACTGTGACGAGGTGTCGATCACCGAAATGGATTGAGCCTCGTCGGCGGTTGTGACGTCGGTTGCCAAGTTCCTGCTCGAAACCGGCTAGGGCTGCACGGTGAACACGGTACCATCCTCGACCAACCCGGCGATGGCTTCGATTGCGGAAACCGATGAGCCGGGCATCCTTACGGAACTCTGGACAAAGTCCTCGCCGGTCTATGAAGAGTTGCGCCGTAAAGGATTGCTGGTCGAGCTTAGCCATGTTCTGGCCGATGGCGGCGTCGAGGCCTGGTGGATCCTCGTCTATCTGGCCGAAGCTCATCCCGAATTGAAAACGCCGGAAGGTATCTTGGCCACCCGCAACTGGTCGGAGGGCAGTTCCATGATTGCCCCGCCGGTTGGGCGTGAGATGCGGTGAACCCGATTAATGCCAAGGCAGTGGATATGGCCGGCCACGGGATTGACCGGTTCCAGCACGGATCGGGCGAAACCTTGGCCACCGCCATCGCTGCGGCATTTGCCGCAAAGGAACCCTGGTTCGGTTACTACTGGGCGCCAACTTCGGTGCTGGGCAAATACCCGATGGTGCAGGTGGAAACCACGCCCTTCGATCAGAGCGCGCATTCCTGCAACGGGGACCCCGAATGCGCCACGCCTATACTGCCCCGCCCGTCCCACCGCCAAGGTCGTGCCCGGCATTGCCCCCAGCCTCCTGGAGCGCGAACCCGCGGTGGTCGAATTCCTCAAGCTGATGTCGTTTACCAACGACCAGATAGTGCTGGCCTGGCAGGATGAAAACAACGCGTCCTATGAACGGGCCGCGGCCATTTCTTGATCAACTATCACGATACATGGTCGCATTCGCTCAGGGACGAAGCACGTGGCAAGCTGTCCGCGCTGTTGAAGTAACCCCCTGCGGACACTTACTACCTCGCCGTGTAGAAGGCGAGGCCTTTCCCAAGACAAGAGGGGCGCATGGCCTTCTATGACAAGCTTTTCGACGCACTTGGTCTGCGCGACTGGTGCCACGCCAATACAGAAGGCGAGCCGATTTCGATGGCGCAGATGTTGGCCCAAATAGGACGGCGATCAAGTGGACGCAAATAGTGAAATGCTCCCCTTCCCGTCGCTCGACAACCTACATTACAGCTATGCAGCGATTGCCCAAACTCGGGATATGACCATGGAGATCGAAGACTTGATTCTTTCGATGCGAGACGGGTTGAAATTGGTGTTGGATCCGCGGACCCAACAGCTCAGCTGGGCACTTGACGGAACGCACCACCTTTTTTTCGCTCTGCCTTGGTCGGTCTTGGTACCGCTCCTGGTCGCGCCGGTTTGGGCAAGGCCGACCTTCTGACCGACCGCAAGCACGTGCTCGGACTACGGGATATCCATGTTGATATGCAGGCTGGCGAAACGACCGTGCTCATGGGCCTGTCCGGGTCGGACAAATCGACACTGATCCGCCACCTGAATCGCCTGATCGAACCCACAACGGGCGAGATCCTGTTGGATGGCGAAGACGCAACATAGCCGTTCGCCGCGGACCTGCGCCGTTTGCAACAAAAGAAGATGTCGATGGTGTTCCAGAAATTCGCCCTGCTGCCCCATGGCACGGTCCTGCAAAACGCCGCGATGGCATAGCAAATTCAGGATGTCGACTAACAAACCTGCGAGGATCGGGCGCGCAAATGGTTGGCGCGCGCGGGGCTTAAGGGGTATGAGGCGCGTTATCCTGCACAATTTTCTAGCGGGACGCTACAACGCGTGGGCATTGCACATGCATGGATTTCAAACTCGGACATTGTGCTATTGGACGAGGCATTCTCGGCGCTGGATCCGTTGATCCGCACGGATATGCAGGATCTGCTGCTAGAGTTGTAAGACGAGTTGCGCAAAACCATAATCTTCTTCACCTACTATCGGGATGAAGCGCATAAACTGAAAGATCACCTTGTGGTTTTGAAAGACGGTGCTGTGGTGCAACAGGGCGAGCCGCCCGTAAGCGCGAAAATTTGGGAAATCAACGTTTTTCGCAGATTCAATGAGGGTTTCGTTTTTCCTTAAATCAAACGACGACAGCTTTTTGGTACTGAATGTGGTACGGCATGAAGTAGCGCGAACTGCCACTTTCCGTCCTTCGCGACGGATACAACAGTTTGCTTCAAAGTCTGCTTTAAGGGCCTCTGGGCTTCACCACAAACCTCTATAACAGCAGGTTAGAGACAATGCCCTGCGGTTCGTGGGGATCGTCCCAACGGCCGTTTTTGAACACTTCGATTAGTGTAAGCAATGCTCAGCAAAGCCCGAAAATTTGTTGCTTGCCTTTTGCAGGGCAATTTTCGCAAAGCTTAGGTTGAAATAGTCACAGATTCGCCCGGCGATCCTGAAGCGGATCGGTTACGAAATTCTTGCGCAGGCTGCGTGTCAGGGTGGTCGAACTCGCAAAACCGCAACGCAAAGCGATTTGATCGAGTGAGAGGTCGCTATGTCTAAGCAACTCGCGGGCGCGGGCCAGGCGAAGCAGTAAGTAGTATCGCCCAGGCGTCGTCTGCAATTCTGCCCAGAACGGACGGCGCAAGGACCGTTCAGATATGTGTGCCTGTTCCGCTAGGGCGGGGATAGACAGCGCCGTTTCGAGCGTTTCGGACATGAGCACAACGACACGTTTGAGCTTCGGGGACACCGCTTGCGACAATGCCTGATCGGGATATGAGGCGCCGTGCCGTCGGGCGTTATCGTGTAGGAACATTGCACCGGCATCAAATGCGACCGAGGCGCCAAACCGCTCTCGAATGAATTTCAACATCAGATCAATCGCCGCCGCCGCGCTGCCGCATGTCCAGAAACGGTCGTCTTGCACATGGCGATCGGGAAGGACGTTGACCTCGGGAAACTCCTCGGCGAATTCCTCAAGAAGCTGCCAGTGCAACGTGGCATTCCGAGCGTTCAGAAACCCGCCCCGCGCCAACACCCAAGCACCGGTATCGGCTGCAATCACCGTTGCGCTCTGCATAAATTGTCCAAGACTGCGGGCGGCGGTCACGCCTTTGGTGTCGCGAAAGGCGTCGCCACCTATGATAATGACCAGATCAGGTTTGGGCGAGTCTACAATCGACATGTCCGGCGAAACGCTCAGACCGCTGGAACTGCTTACGGTACGGTCGCCATCCGTCAGGATATTCCAGCGGATATCTGCACCGGTTTGATCGCGCACCACCCGCAACGGTTCAAGCAGGCATGCAAGCACCATATTGGAAAAGGCATTGCACAGGAAAACAGAGACGTGGAAGGGATGCATTGGCAGAATAGATCTCATTTTTGGCAGGATGAATATGAAACACGCCCAGACAATTTCATAGATTTGTGGGGGTAAACCGTCGGAACAGGATCCAGTAACCATGCAGAACCGCCCGCTTTCCCACATTCGTGTCCTTGATTTTGGGCATTTTCTGGCCGGACCGTTGGTCGGGATGATGCTGGCCGATCTCGGGGCCGAGGTGATCCGCATTGATCCGCCAGGTGGACCCAGGTGGCAGGACCCCGCTTTCGACATGTTATCGCGTGGCAAGCGTGCGCTCGCGCTTGATCTCAAGACAGCCGACGGACGCAATACGGCGCTAGATCTGGTTCGCCGCGCTGACGTGGTGATCGAGAACTTCCGTCCCGGCGTGATGGAGCGGCTGGGGCTTGGGCCGGAGGCGCTCAGGCATGTGAACGCCGACATCGTCTCGCTTTCGTTGCCCGGTTTTGCGTCAACCGATCCCGAGCTCGCCGGGATGGCAGCCTGGGAAGCGGTGATCGCGGCGCGCACTGGGCAATTTACCGACATGGGGTTGAACCGTCGGCTGATGGGGATCAACCCTTCCTTTACCCCGCTGGGACTGGCCTCGGCCTATGGTGCCGCATTCGGCGCGATGTCGGTCCTATTTGCGTTGGCCGCGCGGCCCCGGACGGGAGGCGACCACATCGAAGTACCGCTTGCGTCTGCCCTGCTGGAGGGGCTGGTTTACAATTGCGAACAGATCGAGGGCTACCCCGAGCGCTACAAATCTCCGCGTGAGTTGGAGTTGGAGCGGCGCGCGCGCGAAGGCCTGCCCAACAACCTGAGCTTTGCCGAGCTCTCCGAATTTCTTGATCCGTTCTACCGCACCTATAACTGTGCCGATGGACGAGGGTTTTACATCGTATCCTGCTCGATCGTGAACCATCCCCAAAGAGTGCTGGAGGTTCTCGGTCTTGGCGATCTGTTGAAGGAATTGCCGGATTTTTATGTCTATGTCGATCAGGCGGATTGGCCCGCGGAATGGGCTTTGCGCAGCTATCCGGTGGGGGTAGGTGATCGCAGGCGACTGGCTGATGCTATGAAAGCAGCCTTCCTGACCCGTCCTGCGCATGAATGGGAAGAACTTTTCGGAGCGGCTAAGGCTCCGGCCACAGCGCAACGCAGCACGGCCGAATGGCTGGCCGACCCCCATGCGTTGACCTCGGGGCTGGTGGTCGCGTTTGACGATCCCCGCCACGGTCAGATGCGGCAGATGGGCAACGTCGCTTGGCTGGCCGATGATCCAGGCGCAATGGATAAAACCGCTGGGCCACAGCGGGACGATTTTCGGGATGCGCTGAGCGGCGTTCTTGCAGAGACGCCGCGAAAACCCATGGGCGGCGATGGCGAAGGCCTCTGGCTTGACAGGCTGAAGGTGCTGGATCTGACCAACGTTATTGCCGGACCGACCATCGGGTCTACACTGGTTCGGTTCGGGGCGCAGGTCACGCTGGTACAGCCCGTGCAGCCTTCGGTCGATCCGTGGAACGCGGTGGTGTTCGGGCTGCATGCGCAGCGAGGCAAGAAAAGCGTGTTGCTCGATCTGCGCTCGGAACAGGGGCAAGAGGCGCTATGGCGAATGGTGGCGCGGGCCGACGTGATAACCACGAACGGCACCGATCAGCAACGTGATGCACTGGGCCTGAGCGAAGCGCGACTGAAGGAACTCAATCCGCAGCTCATTATGGTGCAGCTTGATGCGTGGGGCGGACCGCGTCGGGGGCCGAAATCGGATCACCTTGGCTATGACGACCTCGCGCAAGCCGCGACAGGTGTGATGACCCGCTTTGGTGGTGGCCCTAAGACACCCGAGGAGCACGCTCATTTCGGCACGATCGACGCGCTGACCGGGCATTGTGCCTGCGTGGCTCTCGGAGCGGCGCTGGAACGGTTAAGGGTGACCGGCAAAGGTGGTGTTGCCCGCGCCTCACTGGCCGCTGCAGGTGAAATGATCCAGGCGCAATTCATGTATGATTTCGAAGGGCGTCCAGCGTTCGACGAGCCTTCAGGACGCGAGGTGCGAGGTTGGGGGCCGTTCTATCGCTGTTATGCCGCCGCCGATGGCTGGATGTTCTTTGCTGCCCCGACAGAGCGGGAAGCGGCCCTTAAACGGGTGCCTGATCTGTCCGATCTCGTCGGAAAGGATGACACCGAATTGGAAGCCGCCCTTGCCGAGCGGTTTGCGCAAAAACCGGTGACAGACTGGATGCACGTCTTTGCCGCCGGCTCGGTGGGTATCACGCCTCTTGGTTCCCTCCATGACACGCGCGACGCAGGCCTGCAGTTCGAAAGCGACGGTAGGATCGACATATCCACGGCGACTTTCCGCGCGGTGCGCCATAATCAGCATCCGATGGGGAGGTGGGTCGACCTTGTCGCGCCCAATGCGGTGCGGCCCGAGAAAGCCTCGATCACGATCCCCGGACCTGCTCCGAAATACGGGCAGGACACGCGCGAAATCCTCGCACGGCTAGGCTATACGAACGAGGAAATCGAGCACATGATCGAAAGCAGCGCAGCTGCCGAAAGCTGGTCAGAGAAGTATTTGCCGGAGTAGACATATGACACAGGACCACCCCGGACCAGCGACCGCGCCGCGCACCCGTGCAAAGGCGCGCCATATCCTTGATAACTACTATGTCGGCCCGGCGCGTGACGAGGCGGTTCTGGAAATCTGGGGCTACACCCCCGAAATGAGCTATTCCCCCGGGGACCGCGTTGCACTGCACGTGTCCACCACGGCAGCGGAATGGGAGCTTGAGATCGGCCGCGACGGGCAGCTCTATGAGCCACTACTGACCAAGAGCGGCCTTCCGGGGGCGCATCATCCAACGCCCCGGGATTGCTCGGTCAAGGGCTGCGGCTGGCCCGAGACCCATGCCTTCACCATCCCCGATGATTGGGCACCCGGCGGTTATCTGGTCAAATTTCGCGCTCGGAAGGGCGATGATGTGGTTGAGGAACACCATGTCATTCTAATCAGAACCGCGCCAGATGCTGCGCCACCGCCCTATGTTCTGGTTTGTGCAACGGGCACCTGGCTGGCCTATAATTGCTGGGGCGGGTCCAATCACTATGAGGGTATCACAGGGCCGAATAGCGATGCATTTTCACCCATCGTCTCCACACAGAGGCCATGGACGCGCGGGTTCTGCAAACTGCCCGAGGGCGCACCGCGTGCGCTGCGCGAACAGCCGACCAAGCCCGGCGAGATGGTACGCTATCCCTATATGGAGTGGGCCTATGCCTATGGCTATTCCAAGAAATACGCTTCGGCGGGCTGGGCAAGCTATGAACGTCATTTCGCCCGTTGGGCCGAGGCTGAGGGATATGCATTCGACGTGGTCACACAGCACGATCTGCACCGCGACCCTCCTCTTCTGAACCGCTATGCCTGTGCCGTTTTCGTTGGCCACGATGAATACTGGAGCGCGGATATGCGCGATGCTGTCGATGCCTATGTCGATTCCGGGGGGCATGTCGCGCGGTTTGCCGGGAATTTCCTGTGGCAGACCCGGATCGAGGACGAAGGCCGCACACAGGTCTGCTACAAGTATATCGCAGATCAGGACCCTTTGATGGGGACTGATCAAGAGCACCTTGTCACGGGTGCGTTCGAGGTAAACCCAATGAACCGTCCCGGCGCGTTGACCTTCGGGGTTAACGCCCTGCGCGGCGTCTATGCCGGACTTGGCAACTGTGTTGGCGGCGGTACGGGTGGCTTTACGATTTACCGGTCCGATCATTGGGCCTTTGACGGAGCCGGGCTCGGTTATGGGGACGTGCTGGGCGCGCGATCGCGGATTTTCGGCTACGAGGTTGACGGGCTGGACTACTGTTTCGAGGATGGGTTGCCCTTTCCGACCTGCACGGATGGTGCCGTGCCGGAGATCGACATCCTCGCAATGGGGCTCGCAACCAATATCGAGGCCGATCACGGTATTTGGGGTGAAACGCTCTACATCGGGTCAGCGGATGCGGCGTTCAAAGCGCAGGTGCTCTTCGGAGAGGTCACGCCCGAAACCTTGGACGCCTGCAAACGCGGCAACGGAATGATCATCTCGTGGCCGCGTGGCAAGGGCGAGATATTCACCGCTGCGACCTGCGAATGGGTCGCGGGCCTGATCCGGCAGGACGACCAAGTCGAACAGATCACACGCAACGTCCTTAACAGGTTTGGCAAATCGAGGGACCGCTGGCGGTAGCTTCTGCGTCTGTCCGAGCAGCCAGTCCTTGAAGGAGGCAACGTCCTTGTCACTTTCCTGTTCACTGAACCAGAACGGATGTGTTGCAATCTTTCGAGTCTTGTCGACGAGCCTTCGTGATCTTAGGTTTGTACTGATCGAAAAATTTTCGAACAGGTTTTGGCATGAACTCGTCGAAAGGCTGTCATTCCCCAAGGTTGCAGTTTTGCACGCCATAGTTCTATCTGCGGTACACGGTGTCCAATCGTGACTTCGAAGATATCATGGCTGAACGCGGCGGCCGGTGGACCGCGCCACTCTCAATAGGTAGGTTCTCAAGACACGCCGATGATCGCTATTCACGCGCATTAGAAAAGCGAACAAAATCCTTAGTCGGCTTCGTTGCTCAGTCAAAATCCAAACAGTCAGGTCAAATTTCTTGAAAACTTGATCGAGCAGGATCATCGCTTCATCAAGTGCAACAGACTGCACATATGCGCGTTCAAGTCGTTCAGATCTGCCTCGGCTGCAATGGACAGTATTGAGATCGCCAACATTACTGGAAGCGGCATTTCTCTAGCTCCACGCCGGCTGGTTTTCGGCTATTTGCCAAGATCTCAGGATAGGGTGTCCAGTGAGTCGCTGGCTCTGGCCATTCCAGAAGCTTGCGACACATCCCCAAACATCTCAAAAGTGTCACACCCGTTCATCTGGGCTAATCGTCTGCCCTGCCGCGTCGAAAAATTGCAGTTTCTCGGGTGCAAAATACAAGCCGATTTGCGCTCCGGCTTTGATCTGCGTGTCCCCGCCAAGGCGAACCGTCACCTTCTCCTCAAACCCGCAATCGACGATGACGAACATGTCTGCGCCAAGATACTCGACCACCTCGACCTTGCCGTCGCTGTGACCCGAGCCGGGTTCGACCACACTTATATGTTCCGGACGGATGCCCAGCATCGTAGCGGTACCAGTCCGATCAAACGGGCCGCCTCCACCGTTCTCCAGCTGGAACTGATCGCCGGAAACAGTGCAGGGAATGACGTTCATTTTCGGACTGCCGATGAACTGCGCCACGAACAAGTTGGCGGGGCGTTCGTATAGTTCGCGTGGGGTCCCGACCTGTGCAATCTTGCCGAATTCCAGCACCACGATACGATCAGCCAGTGTCATCGCTTCGACCTGATCATGAGTCACATAGATCATGGTGCGGTTCAGGCTCTGGTGAAGCTTGGCAATCTCATACCGCATCTCGACCCTAAGAGCGGCGTCTAGGTTGGATAGCGGCTCATCGAACAAGAATGCGGTGGGATCACGCACAATTGACCGACCGATTGCAACGCGCTGACGCTGGCCGCCGGACAGGTCTTTAGGTTTGCGCTCCAAATAAGGTTCCAGCTTGAGTACCTCGGCGGCTTTACCCACGCGTTCGGCGATTTCACCCTTGGATACGCCCGCCACTTTCAGCGAGAACCCCATGTTTTCGGCTACCGTCAGGTGAGGATAAAGAGCGTAGGACTGGAACACCATGGTCAGCCCGCGCTTAGAGGGCGGATTGTCGGTGACATCATCCCCATTGATCAAAAGAGACCCGCGCGAGATGTCCTCGAGCCCACCGATCATCCGCAACAGGGTCGATTTACCACAGCCCGACGGGCCAACGAAGACGACGAACTCACCCTCTTTGATCTTTAGGTCGATGCCTTTGATCACTTGCACTTCGCCGAACCATTTTTCGACGGAATTGAGCTCTATGCTGCCCATCAGTTCCTCCCTGCCCAATGCAGCCAGACGGCAGCGGTCCATGTGAAAGAGTTGCCCCCGGCAGGACTGCCGGTAATCGGGTCGTAATATTCGGCAAATCCGTGGCCTGCGATCAGACGACCGGTTTTCAGGCGCAGTGCTTCGGCCTCAACCCCGTGGCCCATATCCTTCAGACCGAACCCCGTCAGCATGTTCATGAATGCCCATGTTGGCCCACGCCAATATCGGCGTTCGTCAAACTTGGGCGATTTGTGATCATAGCTAGGGATCGGGTGCGGGACCGTGGTCAAAACAGTTTTCAATCGGTCCAACATTTGCTGGGACTCAATGCCTGCATACCAGCACAGATAGCTTGCATTTGAGACGCTTTCAGCCCATTTGCCCGTATGCGCATTTCGTGAATCAAAGGTGCCCAAAGCCTCGTTCCACAGTGACTTTGCGCCTGCCTCAAGCCGGTCTACGTCTTCACCGAGGCCTTCGGCCCTGATCCCCAATTCCTCGCTGATCGCCAGCAGATCGCGGGCCGCGCGCAGGGTTGTGAAACTCATCGTCGGATCGGCGACGCGGAAAGGGTTCTTCTCAAGCAATTGCTGCTGATCCCAGCCCGCTTCACGCCCAATCTGGACAAGTTTGATGTAGCGGTCATAGTCGTATTTGGTGGGCCGGTCGGCGCTGTTCACGTGGCTCGTGTCGCGACGCTGGTATTCGCCCACGTCTGAGGCATCAATACTCGCCATTGCGTCGTCCCAGTCCGGTGCATTGTCACGCCCAGCCTCCCAAGGGTGGGTGGTGCAGACCGCGCCGTGGTCATCGAGACGCCATGTCATGAACCACCGATGCCAGGCTAGCATAGCGGGGAACAGGGCGCGGAGGCGGGCTTCACCAGCCGCGCGGTCTTTCTCCCATACCCGCCGGGCCATGGTAGCCGCCAACGGTGGCTGGGTTACGCCAGAGGAGGCAATCGGCCCGATGCCGCCCCAGACATCCGGCCCGGGGAAATAGCCCGGATCCGTTTTGTGGAACAGGATGTGGGGAACCATGCCGTCCTCCCACTGGCCTGAGAACAGCGTCTCAAGCTCGGTCCAGGCGCGGTCGATATCGAACTCGGCAAAGCCCAGCGCAGCGATCGCGCTGTCCCAGTTCCATTGGTAGGGATAGAGCCCGCTGGTCGGGATCGTATAGCCACCCCGATCATTGGCGATCAGGATATTGCGTGCTGACTCTGTCGGCGAAGTAAAGTGGTTCATTTCTGTCATCCTTTGACCGAGCCTGCTGTCAGGCCTTTGGTCATGAAACGTTCAAGCCCCAGGAACAGGGCCATGATTGGAACAGTGGCAATCACTGCGCCAGCCATGAGGTGTTGGCGAGGGATTTCCGAAGAGTTCAGCATTGTGACGCCTCGGGTTAGAGTGAATTTCGAGGGATCGTCCAGCAGCATGAAAGCCAGAAGGAATTCGTTCCAGGCGATCATGAAGACATAGAGCGACACCGAAGCCAGAGCCGGCAGGCTGAGCGGCAGGGTGATCTTCCAGATCACCGCCAAGCGCGAGAGACCATCCATCAAGCCGGCCTCTTCGACCTCGGTCGGGAGACCACGGAAATACCCCTGCAGCATGTACAGCGCGACCGGGATCGTGGTGACCGGGTAGATCATGACGATGCCCAGGATCGAGTTACGCAGGCCGGTCAGCGAGAACGCGATATAGATCGGCAGCGCTAGAACGATCATCGGCACCATGTAGATCAGCAGGATCGAGCGCGAGAACGCCTTTTGCCCTTTGAACCGGAACCGTGCGACTGCGTAGGCCCCCGGAATGCTGAAGGCCAGCGTGATGAAAACCGTCAGCACCGAGACATAGAAAGACGTCCAAAGGTACGAGCCGAAATTGAAGTCGCGGAACAGTTCCGTATAGCTGCGGAACAATGCCCAGCCCTGATCCAGATCCAGCGAGAAATCTAGCGGGTTCTGCAACAGCGCCTGCTGCGATTTCAGGCTGGTCATCACCATCACATAGAAGGGGATGACCACGATGGCCGTGAAGAAGATATAGCCGAAACCAGTGCAAAACCTGATCACGGCGTCTTCGAACTCGTGGCGGGTCAGTTCGCCAAAGGGCAGCTCTTTCAGGATTTCAGCCATCGACAGATGCATGACCACGGCAATCGAAACCACGGTGACCGATAAAGCCAGCAGAGTTGTGTCCGAGCCGATCAGAACCGGGCCAAAACCGGTCAGGCAGGTCAGACCCAACAGGGCCGACACGCCCGGACGCGCCGAGGCATGACGAGCGGGAAAGCGGACATATGCCAGACCAGCCAACGCGCCCCAGATCAGGCTCAGCAGAACTTGGGGACGGAAGGCCGCGCCCGTGGCGAAGGACATGGTGACCGCAATGGTGGTGGCGATCACCACCAGCCACAGCGCGCCCAGGATCGGGCCAGTGATATATCCTTGGCGCATCACAGACCCTCCTCACGGCTGATGAATTTGAAGAAGACAAAGCTGAAGGCGATCAGACAAAGCAGGATCACCACGGCCACGGCCGCGCCTGCCCCAATGTTCGACACAGCAAAGGCCTGTTCATAGACGTTAACCGTCAGCGTGCGGGTGCCTGCGTTGCCTCCGGTCAGCAGGAAGATGTCGTCGAACTTGTTGAACGTCCAAATGAAGCGCAGAAGGAACAGGACCGACAGGATGCCCAGCAATTGCGGGATGCTCAGCAGCCAGAACTTCTGGAACGGTGAGGCCCCATCCATATCCGCCGCTTCGTACATGCTGGAGTCGATGGACTGCATCCGCGCCAGAATGAACAGGAAGGACAGCGGGAAGTAGCGCCAGATTTCGAACACGGTGACCATGATCAACGCCAGTGGGCGTTCCCCGAAGAAGTTGATCGGCTCGCTGCTCAGCCCCATCTGCACCAGCAGCGCATTAGCCGAGCCTGAGAACGGATCAAACAGCGTGACCCAGGTAAAGGCCACGGCAATGACGGGCGCCACGTAGGGGAACAGGTAAAGACCCCGGATGAACCCCTGCCCCTGGAAGCTCTTGTTCAGCAGCAAGGCCGCGAACAGGCCCATGACCAGCGCGCCAATGGTGCCGAAGACGGTGTAGAAAAGTGTGACCCAAAGCACGCCCCAGAACTCGTCGCCGTCAAACACGCGGGCGAAGTTCTCCAGGCTGAACTCGAAGTTTGTCAGCACGCTGGGGCCGCTGCCGGTGACTGTTGGTTCAGACCCTTCAACCAGATCTTCGAAAGCGTCCGGGTCGCCATCGACCGCAACGGGAACGCGAATGCGCTCGCGTTGGCCACCTTCCAGCGTACCAAAGTCGCAGAACAGCTCTTGCCCGTTCAACACACAGGGGGCTGCAACGTCGCCGAGTGGCGTGACGCCGTCGGGTAGGACATCCCGGACTGTCACGCCATCGATCGCAATATCCTGACTAGAGTTGCGTAGGCGGTATTCGATCCGCAGATCATCACCCGATCCGCGCAGGCTTTCACGCACGACCGGAGCAGGCGGGCGCAGGTCAGACAGGGTGAAGGGTTTAAAGCTGATCCAGAAGATCGCCAGCAATGGCAGGATCACAACCAGCGACACACTGATGATGGTCGGAGCCAGCAGCGTCCAGGCCAGACGCGCCTCGCGTTTGGCTAACGCCCCGGTTCCTGTCGGTGGGGAGGCCGAAGTCATGGGTTACCTCGAAGGGTGTTTAGGGGCAGCGGCGCGCACGCCGCTGCAGGTGCCGGGTGGTTACTGAACCTTGGCCAACTCTTCGTTCATCGCCGCAATGGCTGCGGCCGCGTCGATTTCGTCGTCAATATACTGGCGAACGACGCGGTTTATGGCCTGGCTGTTTATCATCTTCGATGCCAGCGCAAGTTGGCCTTCGGCCACGCCCCAGCGCTGCGCCACATCCAGACCGCCAACGATCTCGTCGATCATGGATTGTTCGTACAGATCACCCAGGGGCGCTTTGCGGTCGACACCAACAGGCAGCTCTGCCCAGGCTTCCGAGAACGCGGTCGGGTTGTCGGCATTGCCACGACGGACCGGGAACTTGCCCTCAGGCGCGATTGCCAGCGTTTGGGTGTAGCCGTCGTCCATGGCGAACTTCACAAACTCCATCGCCGCATCGGTATCTGCGTCGTTGGTGATGCCGAAGTACCGTACATCCCCCCAGGCCGCACCATCGGGATTCGACGGGCCGGACAGTTTGGTCACGATGCCAGTCTTGCTGGCCAGATCGCGCGAGGTCGGATCGTCATTGATGGTCGGCGGAGCGCTGTCACGCAGACCTGCCAGCTCGTCCAGGATGAAAGGCGACCAGATGATCATTGCAGCCTTGCCATCAAAATACAGCTCGCGGGATTGCTTCCAGAAAAGCTCACCCGGAGGCGACGCCTTGGAGATTGCTTTGTAGAAATCCAGAACCTCTGTGGTCTTGGCTTCGTCCAGCGGCTGGAACCCATCGGGACCCACAGGCGACACTCCATTGGCTAGGAACACATGCTCCAGCACCTGGCTCATGAAGTTCTCGTCGACCTTGGTTGCCGAGACGAAGCCGTACATTTCCGGCGGGTTGTGCAGGGCCTCAAGCGCAGCCTGAATATCGGCAAAGCTGTCGGGGGCTTCCAGACCGGCCTCTTCGAACAGGTCCTTTCGGTAGACCACCATCTGGGTCCAGCCATCGACTGGCACCGAGGCGGTTTCGTCGTTGAACGAAGCCATCGCCAAAGCACCGGGGGCGAAAGTGTCAGCGCCTAGTTCTTCGATCACTTCCGTCGCGGCTTCGGTGTCCAGAATACCGGCCTCGGCCCAAGGCAAAGCGTATTGCAGCGTGTGATAGACAACGTCCGGCAGGTCGCCAGCCGCAAAAGCGGCCGTCGCGCGCGTGCCTAGATCGCTTTCGGTGACCGGGATCACCTCAACCGTGGTACCGGTTTCGGCTTTAAACTGGTCCGCCATCTCTTGCTGTTTGGCCAGACGTTCAGGTTGCTCCTCTGTGGTCCAAAAACGGATCGTGTCGGCCTGCACGGATAGCGCTGTCAGCGCCAGCGCTAGCGACGAGCCAAGCATCAGCTTGGCAGCCTTGGGTGTTAGTTTCATCGGTGTCCTCCCCGGTTATGTTCACGTCAGATGTTTTAGTTTACGCGCCAATTCGTTTGACGTCAGATTTGGTGGCCCGTCAGAGTCACCTTCGATTAGGGTGGCCTCGGCCAGCTCTCGCAAGTCTGCAGCCGCTTCGCCACGGATTTGCCGGATCAGTAGGGTCGCCAGCCGTTCACCGGCCGCGCGAGAATCGACGGAAAATGTGGTCAGTGCGGGGCGCGCGTACCGGCACTCCGGAATACCGTCGTAGCCAATCACCGAGATGTCGCGCCCGATCTCGAGCCCCTGATCCTGCGCATCCGCGCAAAATCCCAGCGCGGCCAGATCGGTCGCAAAAACAATCGCCGTTGGAGGTTGATCCAAAGCCATCAGCGCCCGTCCCTGCGCCGCGCCATCTTCACGCGTGCGCGCCCCTTCCTGGATCAGATCCGGATCCAAGGGTAGACCAGCAGCATGCAAACCTTCGGCATATCCGTCACGGCGTAGATGCGCATAGTTGAACTTTGGATCGCTGCCGACAAAGCCTATGCGTGTATGTCCCAAATTGCTCAGTCGCAAAACTGCGTTTCGCATCGCGCTTTCACCGGCAATGTCGAACCACGAAGTCTCGTCCCAGTTGTTCGGTTGTCCATAGCCGGTGCGCCCATACAGGATATGAGGTACCCCAAGACTGCGCAGCAGGCCAATACGCGCATCCTTCACCGCTGTCCGCGGTAGAATGAATCCATCGGCCTTTCGTTCCTCGTAGAGACGGCTAAGGACCTTCAGAGTGTCTTTCTCGGAGGTCGCCGTGGAAATGGTCATGGTCCAGTCCAGGCTGCTTGCCGCTGCGCAGGCTCCGGCCAGAAAATCCTGCAAGAAGGGATTATGCTGATCCGGCTCCTCGCTGTTGAGAACCATAGCTATCGCACGAACTTGTCCGGTGCGGATCGCCTGCGCATGGCTGAGCGGCCGATATCCCAACACCCGAGCCGCTTTTTCAACCCTGGCGCGAGTCGCCGACGATATATCTGGATACCCGTTAAGCGCGCGCGAAACCGTGCTTTTGGACAAGCCCAGATGCGCCGCCAATTCGTCCAGTTTCACCCGGCCCGTGACGGTTGCGTTACCTGACTGGTCACGCGGTGGATATGAAAGATTCGCGGTCATTGAAGCTATTTGTTCGTTCCGAAACCGGTTTCGGCAACAAAAAAGTTAAAAAAAGTGCAACCTGGCTATTTTTTGGACGTTATCTGAATTGCATCAGAACACTTAAAGAACACGCGGAAGGGCTTTGTCGTAGAGTTGGGACCAATCACGCTGGTGCAGCCAAGGCGTGTCTGTTCGAGGGTCGCTACATCCCAGAAAGCCCAGCATTGGTGTTCAATAGAAACTGGCGGAAAATTGGGCTGCTTGCCGCTCCGATACCGCGGGCGTTTTCTCCGACTGCTGCCGCTTCAACGACTGGAGGAATCAAACCGCGTTTGTCTTGGTTGGCCAGGTAGCGACGAACTCGTGAGACCAGTTCTTCCCGTATTTCAGGTGGGAATGCGCCGTCGATGAAAATCGCTTCAAAATCTATGACCGCGCAAATAGACAGCGCAGCCTTGGCCAGTTCCTGTGCCGTGGTACCGATCCAGGGTTCGACATAGCGAGAAATGCTGCTCCAATCCTGCGGCTTTTTC
Organism: Ruegeria sp. AI3; assembly: GCF_056541245.1. Classification (NCBI taxonomy): domain Bacteria; kingdom Pseudomonadati; phylum Pseudomonadota; class Alphaproteobacteria; order Rhodobacterales; family Roseobacteraceae; genus Ruegeria; species Ruegeria sp. AI3. The sequence continues at coordinate 125,345 of NZ_JBQFYA010000011.1, read as the reverse complement.
CATAAAATGACCGGATCAATACCCGCTTCGATCAGCCTGTCCTCGAGCAGAAACAGCGATGCAGTGTCGATCAGTTGCTGGCTTTCACCCAAAGGACCCGTTGTCCGCATGGCGCCCAAGGCACCGGCATTGCCTTGGTTGCCCTCAAATACGGTGCCATTCAAGGCAACGCCTCCGCCAATCATTGAGCCGATGAAGAAATAAAAGTAGTCTCGGTACTCGGCCCCGCGGCCGTAGAGATGTTCGGCGTGACACGCGGCCGTCGCGTCATTGACCACAAAAACAGGCAGGTCGCTGAACTTGGCCACTTCGGAAAAAAAGTTCACGTTTCTCCAGGATTTGAATTTCTGAGCCGCAAGCCCAGACAGGTCGTGCCATTTCCACAGCTCGAACGGTGTACCGATCCCGATCCCGCATACACGGTCGCGAAGCTTCTGGGGCTCATTGGCCAGAAGCTCTTGCAATCCCTCCTCCAAAAAACCAAACACAGCTTCGGGCAGCGGGTAGTCATAAGTCGTCGAGAGCTGTTGGCGTGGCTTACCGGTAAAGTCGATCAAAAGAAGATCGGCGCTGCGGCGACCGATCTTCATTCCCACCGACAGAATGCCTTCGGGATTGAGCTCCATGGGGATCGAAGGTTTCCCAACTTTGCCCTTCAACGGCGTCCCACGTTTGAGAATCTCATCCTTTGCGAGCTTACGTAGAATGATCGACACGGTCTGCGGGGACAGGCCGGTCAGCCGCGCGACATCGGCCCCGGCGGCAGGTCCATGCCGTTGTAAAACCGTCAGAATCAGGCGTTCGTTGTGATCACGAACACCGCTTTGGCTTACCCCGCCGGTAAGTATTTTCAGCGCCTCTCTTTCCATTACCCTAAACATAAACACCTTGTTTTCTTATGAAAAGATGCGCAGCCAAATTAATAAATAAACTTTATTTATTTATTGACACAGAGGCTAGAATCACGGTTTCTTGAGCAAGACCTTCATTGGAGGATGGAGGCGCGCCTTGTCGCTATTCCACGCAGGGCCACAACAATTTTCTGGGAGGAGACTAAATGAGAAATCTATTTAAGATTGCCGCATCCGCCACAGCGCTGACTTTGGCTGCAGCATCTGCGCAGGCTGCCGGGGAAACCGTTTGCCTGATTACCAAGACCGATACCAACCCCTTCTTTGTCAAGATGAAGGAAGGCGCAACCGCCAAGGCAGAAGAGCTGGGCATGACGCTCAAGGCGTTTGCTGGTAAGGTCGATGGCGACCATGAAACTCAGGTCCAGGCTATTGAGACCTGCATTCTTGATGGCGCAAAAGGCATTCTGCTAACGGCATCGGACACAAGCTCGATTGTTCCCGCGGTCAAGCAGGCGCGGGATGCAGGCGTTCTGGTCATTGCGCTGGATACGCCGCTTAGCCCGATTGACTCTGCGGACGCGACATTCGCGACGGACAACTACAAGGCCGGTCTGCTGATCGGTCAGTGGGCCAAGGCTAAAATGGGCGACGCCGCAGCCGATGCCAAGATCGCGACGCTGGATCTGAACGTCAGTCAGCCGACAGTGGACGTTCTGCGCAATCAGGGTTTCCTCGACGGTTTCGGTGTGGACCTGGCGGATCCGAATGTCATCGGTGACGAAACCGATGCGCGTCTGGTCGGCAGTGACGTGACAGACGGCAACGAAGAAGGCGGTCGCCGCGCGATGGAAAACCTTCTGGCCAAGGATCCATCCATCAACGTTGTTCACACGATCAACGAACCGGCCGCTGCGGGCGCCTATGAAGCTCTGAAATCCATCGGGCGTGAAAACGACGTACTGATCGTTTCGGTCGACGGTGGTTGCCCCGGTGTCCAAAACGTCGAAGCCGGTGTGATCGGTGCGACAAGCCAGCAGTACCCGCTGTTGATGGCTTCGCTAGGTGTTGAGGCTGTGAAGAAATGGGCCGAAGAGGGCGTGAAGCCCGAAAACACACCCGGCAAAGACTTCTATGACACAGGCGTAGCGCTCATCACCGACCAGCCGGTTGATGGGGTTGAGTCGCTGTCGGTTGCAGAAGGCCTGGATCTCTGCTGGGGCTAGAGACAGCTCTCTAGGTGAGGCGCGCCGCAGCGCCTCATCAATCCTTTCACCAGCAAACCGAAACTTCCTGTACACTGATTTCGTGGACGCGATGCCAGCCACGAAAAGGGGGGAGATATGTCTGAAGCAAACCAAAACGCCCAGGAATTCGAAACCGCCGCCAACGCGTCAGAAACCGTTGCGGAGTTTGAAGATCACCGGCGTGGTGTTCTGGGGAAGTTGCAGCATCTTCTCCACGTCAATCCATCCTTTGTACCCTTGATCGTTCTCGTTGGCGCGATCGTAATTTTCGGCCTTCTGCTGGGCTCAAAGTTCTTCTCACCCTTTGCGATGACGCTGATCCTGCAGCAGGTTCAGATCGTCGGCATCGTGGCCGCGGCACAAAGCCTTGTCATTCTGACCGCCGGTATCGACCTAAGTGTCGGTGCGATTATGGTGTTTTCTTCCGTCATTATGGGTCAGTTCACGTTCCGCTACGGCATCCCTGTGCCCATTGCGGTGATGTGCGGGCTGGCCATGGGGACCCTGATCGGGGCTCTCAATGGATGGCTGGTCAGTCGCGTAAAGCTGCCGCCCTTTATTGTCACGCTCGGCATGTGGCAGATCGTCCTTGCAACAAACTTCCTGTATTCCGCAAACGAAACAATTCGCAGTCAGGATATCGAGGCCAACGCCCCGTTCCTGCAATTCTTTGGCACAAAATTCAGCGTTGGTGGCGCGACCTTTACGGTTGGCGTGATATTCATGCTCGTTCTGATTTTCGTGCTGGCATATGCGCTCAAACACACGGCCTGGGGCCGGCATGTTTATGCGGTGGGGGACGACCCTGAGGCCGCAGAGCTATCTGGTGTGAACGTGCACAAAACGCTGATGTCCGTTTACATGTTGTCCGGTCTAATCTGTGCCTTTGCGGGTTGGGCGTTGATCGGGCGCATCGGGTCGGTTTCACCAACATCCGGTCAATTGGCCAATATCGAAAGCATCACTGCAGTTGTGATTGGTGGTATCTCATTGTTCGGCGGACGAGGCTCCATTCTAGGGTCCCTGTTCGGGGCTCTCATCGTCGGCGTCTTTACTCTGGGGCTCAGGCTTCTGGGCGCGGACGCGCAGTGGACCTTCCTGCTTATCGGACTTCTCATCATCGCAGCCGTCGCAGTCGACCAGTGGATCAGAAAGGTATCGGGCTAATGTCAGACACAACTCCAGTCGTCCAAGGCCGCGGGATCGTGAAGCGCTATGGCCACGTCACCGCCATCGACCATTCCGATTTTGAACTGCGGCAAGGCGAAATCCTTGCGGTGATCGGTGATAACGGCGCAGGCAAGTCATCCATCGTCAAGGCCATCTGCGGTGCCACGATCCCGGATGAAGGCGAGATCCTGATAGAAGGCAAAAAGGTCAACTTCACCTCGCCGATTGATGCCCGGAACATGGGCATCGAGATCGTCTATCAACAGCTTGCCATGTCCCCTGCCCTATCGATTGCAGACAACATGTTCATGGGGCGCGAGATTCGCAAACAGGGATTCATGGGCAAATACATGCGTCAGCTGGATCGGCCTGCCATGGAAAAATTCGCCCGCGAAAAACTGACCGAGCTTGGGCTGATGACCGTGCAGTCAATCAATCAGGCGGTAGAGACACTATCCGGCGGCCAGCGCCAAGGCGTTGCCGTTGCGCGCGCAGCTGCCTTTGCGACCAAGTTCATCATCATGGACGAACCGACGGCGGCTTTGGGCGTGAAGGAAAGCCGCAAGGTGCTTGAGCTGATCCAGGACGTAAGGGCGCGTGGCATTCCGATCATTTTGATCAGCCACAACATGCCGCATGTCTTCGAAGTCGCCGATCGCATCCATGTGCACCGGCTGGGCAAACGTCTTTGTACGATCGACCCCAAGGATTATACGATGTCCGACGCCGTGGCCTTCATGACCGGTGCCAAGGAACCTCCAAAAGAGGACGCAGCGTGATCGAGCAGGATGCAAAGCACGTTTGCGACCTGATCTCCTCCCGGAGGCTGGTTGGGGTTCGGACGATTGTTGCAATTGCCGGCCCCCCTGCATCCGGAAAGTCGACCTTAGCGGAGGCCGTTGTGCAATCGCTGAACGCGCAACAGAGCTCGGCGGTTCCTTTAGCCACTCTTGTGCCAATGGATGGTTACCATTTGGACAATCGCGTTTTGGAAGCGCGCGGCTTGCGTGCAAAAAAAGGCGCACCAGAGACCTTCGATGCCGTTGGGTTTTGCAAGGCGATTAGGGCGCTGCAATCCGCGCTACATGAATCCTTTCATCCCATGTTCGACCGCCAAATGGACCTGGCCATCGCCAATGCGATTGCGGTTCATCCTGAAACTCCGATCGTGGTTGTGGAAGGAAACTACCTTTTGATGAAAAGCGACCCGTGGAGGATGTTGGAGGATGTTTTCGCCCTAACGGTTTTTGTCAGCCCCACTTTGGAAGAACTTGAAAGCAGATTGCAGCAGCGCTGGATTAAGCACGGATTTGACCCGGAAACCGCGCTGAAACGCGCGAAAACCAACGATCTGCCCAACGCAGAACGTGTCATCCGCGATAGCCGAAAGGCAGATCTTACACTGAGTCAAAACTACACCGAATTCGGGATGCGCTACGCGTTCTGAACCTGTGTACTGGTTTCAGCCAGCCCTTGAGGCAGGACCTCTGGACAGCTTCAGGTACAACCGAATCACTCAATCAGACGTCCAGAAAATGATCATGCGCGTTCGAGCGCAGTGAGAAGCAGCGCATGTAAACTCGATCGGTGCTGGAATTCCTTAAACACTTCAAAACTCTGGATTTCATGCTCTCCAAACGGCGAACTAGCCAGCCGCCACAAAACTGATTGCATGGATGCTTTAAGTGACCGGCCCACTGCGAAAGAGTATTTTCGATACAAGCAGAACTAAGTCAGCTGGAATCGAGGCGATGAACAAAATACTCAGAGGCTTTGGTTGCACCATTCCGATAGAGATGTTCAGGCGGAAAGCTCTAAACAACATCATAGAATAGGACCATCGTTCCAAATATAAACGAACTCGCACGTAGCTCGGCTTCAAGCCTTTTGCATCTGCACTCTCAACTCTTGCAGGGATAGAAGTGTAGTAGATGATCCACAAAAGTCTGTTCACGCCGAGAATTTGTCCGTTTCTACAACTCGCAGAATTCGCTGCTTAACCCGCGGGGAAATCGCGATACCTGCACTCAGCAAGGAACTTCGCAACAGAACTTACGAATGTAAGAAATTAGTTTGATCAACAAAATAATGATACTTTTTTATTATTTTTGCTTATTGCAACAGAGTTCCCAGTTTCGACCATTTCTGAGGCTTTGTTGCAAAGTTCTGGATTTTGACGTGCTTTGGTTTGGCACGTGGTGGTCCTCGGTCCCACTTCGTCGAAAGCCAACTCATAACTTCCTTCGAAGTTGCGAAGTATCCACGAGGATTGATCCTATTTTCTGTCTCTTTCTGTATCCGATACGGCGTGCCGTACCATTATCTCAAACAGATTATGTCTTAGCCTAGCGTTGTAGTGAAACACACTACGCTTAACCGGCGGGTGATAAAACATGCTAGTGAAATCGCCGACGTTGCGCGCAAACGTTCGGGACCGAGTGACCGCTCCTCGCGGGTGGATGAAGCTTAAAAGCGTGAATGGTGCGAGGATCACTCTCTACAGAGCTATGGATAAACACGGCAATACGCTGGGTTTCATGCATTCAGAGCGTCGGAACAAACCTGCCGCTCAAGAACTCGTCGCTCAATTGATTGAACGCAATGATCTTGCGCGACAGTTTGTGTCGATATTAGCGGAGCGAACACAACAGGTATCAAAGCCAAAGAAAACATGCTGATTGGCTTAGGCGGCCCACCCCCAATCAAGAGGGTCATGGGGAAACATATGAGTGAGGTCGTGGGACAGGACCACCGGATCATCAAAAGACACACTCGACAGAATTAGGGTTCGAGATAATCACTTCAGTGACAACAACACCAGAAGGAAGCGAGGTGGTACTCATGATCTGCAAAGTTGAATTCACGTCCAGATACTTTCAATTCCGCTTGCGTGCAGTACTAAAGGCATTGGCCGCGAGTTCGGTGTCAGCTTTTCTTTCAGAAAAAACATCACAACAGAGCGTCAAACCGCGAACGCTTCTGGCTCCAGGTCCTCCCAAAATTCAAATATAGCTGTGGCGTTCAAGCCCGAACGCCAGCCATGAGATCGAAAATGCTCTCGATCTAGATCATTGTTCAAACCTGCTAAGAACAACCGCTTGTCTGCATCTCGCTGTGTAGGGTTTCGCCGCGAAACCAGGTCTTCCACGATGGCAAGCTTGCGCGCCCTTTCCTGCCTTTCCGCTGTTCGGGCAGCATATGCCTTTTCTTCTGAGGCTTTTTCCGCGACCCGTTTACGCGCTGCCTCGATAGCTTCGGGAGTAGGCTCGGGTGTTGGAATTTCCTTGGGATCGTCGTAGTCATCCCGCAAAGCAGCCGACAAATACCCGACGGTGGATTTTACACCGCCCTGCCCTTTTACGTAATCGAGCTTCTTCTGGACATAGTCCTCGCCGTGCTCCGCGATCCATTGCCGCGCCAAACGGTCCGACACACCCTGCTTCCTCAGAGTTTTGTACACGGCGAGATTGCGCACCCCATCACTATCGTCGATCTCAAACATCGCCTTTTGCGGATTACCTTTGATCAGAAAACGAATGTCAGTGACGGTTCGACCCTTCTTTTGAAATTCGGGTTCGATCAAAATATCCGAGCTTTTGTTCACCTCCGTGACTGCTGGCTTGATAATCTTTGCGTTGAGATGTTTGAAACTGGCGTAGTAGTCACTGCCATCAACACCCATCAGCTTACGAAACACGTCCAGGGGCCACCAACCTGTCGAACCTGTCCGCACAAATCGGTAGCAGTTTTCATACAAAGCAAGCCCATGCCCGGAACTGAAATTCCGCTGTATCTGTACATTGATCAGCGCATAGATCTTCGGATCGTACAGTTTTTGCGCCAGCGCGGGTGAGTATGAATACTCGCAAACTCCCCCCTTCAGTTTGGCAAAACTCAGCAGGGATGAGACGCCCCATTCCTGACGCCCCTGCTCATCCAGCATGTCCCATTCCGCGACTGTTTCCGCCAATGCCCGCAGGCTGGCTCGCAGAGTGTCAAAGTCGTTGGAATTGTACCCGACCATCATAGCAAGCGTCCGCGCATCAATCGTGTGGCTCTGCGCGGTCGTCAATGCATCATAGGCGTTCATCAACAAAACATTCGAAAGCTTTCTCTGCAGCAGAGAAAGTTTGCCGCTGATGTGTATCGCTGCGACATTCTTCTTAACAGTCTCTCGACGCAAAGCGCCTGAAAGCTGATCCATGTTCAGTTGTGTATCCGGCATGATTCTGCCCGGCTGCTCATTTTGCAAAAGCCTGACACAAAAGGTACCTTTGCTTCAATAGTTTTTGGGTACCCAAACACGGGATGAAGGCAATCCCGTATTCAGGTACCTTAAGAATCACGCACGCAAGTTATCCACAGAAATTGAATCAATCCGAGTCCGATCCCGACTTCGTCCCCGATACTCAGCGAGAAAACCCACCGAATTAGTGTCTCTTTTCCGAAGATTTTCAGTATCCCGAGAATCAGTCCCCTACTTCCTGATCCTTGGCACCTGATGTACCGTAAACAGATACCTTTGATCCCGTAAAATGGTTCCTTTAAAACCGCAAGTGGGTACTCAAGTACATCTATTTTATTGATTTCACTACATTTCTACTCAGCAAAGATTCTAAAACTTCTAAAATACTAAAACGTTTTTTGTGTCGATTTTCTTTGATTTAGAATGGTTTCGCCACGAAACCGCTTCAAGCTACAATCAACTGTGGAAAAAACACCGGAAGAGGATAGTCATCTCCAACAATGTTCGCTACATTTCCCGATATACGTCGCAAAGACGAACATTTTCTGAGGCATCGACAGTGAGTAAAACCAACCAACCTCCCCTGCCCCCATATCTGAACCTCGACCCGGAAATCGCAGCGACGAAGTTGCCTAATCCTATCGGCACATCTCGATTCGCAAAAGCAGCGGCTTTCTGTGCAAAAGGACGCGAGGACCTTGCCCGTAGAGGCTATGCGCCGGATGGTGAAAAGCGACTGCGCCGATTTTCAATTTGGGAAATCACAAAATATCTGATTCCGGTTGCTCCGGCTCATCTGCGGCGTGTTTTAAAAGCGAACCCAGATTTGCCACAAGGCGAAGGTGAGGCGGGCTCCAAGTGGTTCACCCTTGAAGATGTACTAACGCTGCGCAAGCACTTTGCGGCGGAAGGTGTAAGCACGAAGGAATACCTGCCCTACCGACCCGAAGGCCTGCCGGCCAAGGTCGTGGCCGTGGCCAATTTCAAGGGAGGTGTTGGCAAAACGTCCACTGCCGCGCATCTGGCGATGTCCGCAGCCTTGGATGGGTATAAGGTGTTGGTTATCGACCTGGATAGCCAAGGCTCGATGACGTCCATACTCGGAGGCCAGGTTGCTGATGAGTGGCAAACTGTCTTCCCTCTGGTCGCTAAAGACTATGCGCGCGCGGTGCAGGAGGAAAATCGCGTCCGATCGGCTGCGGCGCAACCCGAAATTCCTCTGGATGAAACCCTGCAGGAGGCTTTGAAAACCACACCTCAGGACGTGATTCAAAAAACGCACTGGCCCAATATCGACCTGATCGGCGCGCAGCTGAACCTATATTGGGCCGAGTTCCAGATCCCCGTCTGGCGTATGGGCCTGAGAAGCTGGCCTTTGTGGGACGGTCTGACGAACTTCCTTCAGGATGAAGGCGTTCTGAATGACTATGACGTTGTCTTCCTCGATACGCCTCCTGCTCTTGGGTACCTAACGATCAATGCGCTGGCTGCGGCGGACATTTTGTTGGTGCCGCTGGGGGCTTCATTCCTGGAATTCGATTCCACCGGTCGTTTCTTCGATATGCTCTATACGACATTCGCCAGCATCGAAGATGGTGAGAACGCAGCGCAACGTGCGGCGGGTTTACCCGAACTGAAGTTCGAATGGGATGTAGTACGCGCGATCATCACGCGGTTTGACGCGAGCCAGCAGACCGATATGGCCAATGTCATTCAAGCGTATTTCGGGGATTTCATGAATGCCTACAGGCAGGACTATACGGCGCTGGTCGGGCAGGCGGGTGAGCAAGTGAACGGCATTTACGAAGCGGATTATCGTGACTTCAACCGCGAGACATATGTGCGCGGACGAGAAACCTTCGACAGAACCTATGCCGAATTCAAAGAAGTTCTGATCGGATGCTGGTGGCGCGATGCGCAGATGGGAGGACAGGCAGATGGCTAAACGCAGAAGACTGATTGCACCAGATACAGAGGCGCTTGAACAACTAGAAGCCGGTTTCGCGGCGAAACCCTCGGTCAGCCCGTTTGAGACCAAATCCGCCCCGCCACCCATCGCCCAAGTCGCGGCGGAGGCAGCATCTCTTGGGGGAATGGCAGCTGTGACAGACCGTGTTGCGTTGGCTCAGGATCAGGGCGATGCTGCACGGTGGCGGGATGCACAAGAGGCCGGGTTGGTGGCCCAGATGCTGCCACTTGACCAGATCGACGCCGATTTCATCCGACGTGACCGTATGGTCGAGGATGAAGAAGCCATGGCAGAGCTTCTGGAATCCCTTCGCGTCAATGGGCTGAGAACACCGATCGAAGTTACTCCCGAAGGGGATGGTTTCGGTCTGATTTCGGGATTTCGGCGGCTTGAAGCGTTCCGACGGCTGGCGGGCACGGATCCTCGGTTCGCCGAAATCCCAGCTTTTGTTCGCTACGCGGGGACGGGGCAGGGGGCCTATGTCTCCATGGTCGAAGAAAACGAGCTGCGCGCCAATCTCACGCCGTATGAGAGAGGACGCATAGCTGTACTGGCGGCAGGGCAGGGGGTTTTTCCGTCGACCGAAGCGGCTGTTGATGTGCTGTTCGCCGCTGCGTCAAAAGCGAAGCGATCAAAGGTCCGCAGCTTTGCAATGGTCCATGAAAGCCTAGGCGATCTTCTCCAGCACCCGGTTGCCTTGTCAGAGAAGGCGGGTCTAAAGCTGGCATCGGCCATTCGAAGTGGTGCGCAAGCGGTGCTTCGCGACGCTTTGGCAGGAGTCGGTCCGCTGGATGCAAAGGCCGAATGGGGTATCCTTGAGAAAGCAATGAGTGACTCGTCCGATGCATCTCAGGTCAAAAGCCGAGGCGGCCGACCCACAGAAGTTCTACGCCTCCCAAAGAGACCATTGAAGGGGGGAGGAGAGGTTTGGGCAGAAGTCGCATCAGGTGAATTGCGGTTGAAAATCAAAGGACGTGAACTGGCGCTGGCAGATGCGGAAGCCTTGGTGAACCAACTTTGTGAGCAATTTGAATAGGCAATAGTTGAGGTGCAGGGGGCTGGTAGAGAGGAGGGTAGAATAGCAAATTCACGGGAGTGCGCAAAATATAGAATTATTGAACATTATATTCGGCGAGGCTATTCTGCCATAGCCAGCCATGATGTAATTGATGTACGACTTCCCAAGTTCAAAAGTAGGAACATGGAAGCTTCTGAAAATCACACACTCTGGAACAGGACTAACAGTCAGTAGATGACAAGCGCTGTAAATGCGATGGAAGAGAGGAAGGCTTCCAGGCATTCGCAGTAAACGCAATAGTAGGAAGTTGGTTGAACCGCGTATTGCTTAAGTCATCGACAGATCAAAGCTACTCTTTCGCCAGCGCGAAGTCTTGTGGCAATCGGTTTGTCTGGAATTCTCTCTAAAGAATAAGCGTAACTTACTTTTCAGAGGGTCTTTCAATTGTCGGCGGCAATCAAACTCTTGCCTTTTCGAACTCGGCCCATGCGGTTTCGAAGGTTTCAAAATCAAACCCGGATTGGCGTGCAGCATCCAAGACGATACGCTCTGTCACAAGCAGTTTCTGGATTGCGGCTTCCAGTTGCACAGTGATATCCTCTGGCATCACCAGTGCTCCGTGACGGTCAGCGTGTACCAAATCACCTGGGCTTATATTCAGGCCGAACACGGAAACCGGCGTATCAATCTCGCGTATGTGGACGAAGCCATGGCTCGGGCCGACCGAACCGGCGACAACGGGAAATCCTTCGGGTAGGTCCCCAAGATCGCGCATCACGCCATTTGTGACGACCCCCGACATACCGAACCCTTTGTGGACCGATGTGTTGATCTCACCCCAATAGGCGCCGATACAGTCCGGGTAGTCTACATCCTCAATCACCGCGACAGATGGCTCCGGGGCCTCAGCCATATATTTGTAGTAGGCCATGCGCCGCGCCCGGATCACATCTGCTGGCTCGGTTGGCGGGTGAATGGCGGCTATCTTGGCGGTGCGTGCATAGCCGACAATTGCCGGCTCATCGGGGGCAGAGCACAGCATGGTGCCCCGGGTGAACTGATCAAAGCCTCGTTTGCCCTGCGCCACTTCAATGGCGTTGCATACGGTGGGCGTGTCGACCTTGCGAAGCAGAGACAGAAGCGATGGGGTCATGTGTCCTCCAGCCAGCGGATCAGGGCCGCTGTGGTTTCTTGTGGTTGTTCCAGTGTGGGCAGGTGCCCTGCGTCTTCAATGATCGTCAGCGCGCTATTAGGCAGAAGATCGTGCATGAGTTGGTGGCGTTCGACAGGGCAAAGACCGTCGGCACGCCCGCACAGAACCAGCGTTTTGCCGGTATAGGCCGACAGGGTCGCGCGTTGGTCGATGCGATCCATCAGCGCTTGCGACTGACGTAGAAAGACGTCCGGCCCCAGATCCGTGGCCATAGCCATGCAAAGATCCAGAATAGCGCCCTGTCGCGGACCATCCGCCAGATAGTTGGGCTTCATCTCATCGCGCATCACCTGCCGCAAGCGCCCCTCGCGAACGGCGGCCATCTGCGGCGCACGGCGCGCTTTGACCTCGGACGCTTCTGCCAGCGGGTTGGTGTCTAGCAAAGCGAGCCGTTCCACCCTATCCGGGGCCTGACGCAGCACTTCCATCGCAACGATCCCACCCATCGAAAGCCCCGCCAAAGCGAAGCTAGGAGGGGCATTGTTCAGAATTCCGGCGGCAATGGCCCCGACGCTGTCCTGCTGGCTTAGCGGGAAGCTCATCAACGGCACCCTGTTTGACATTGCGTCGATCTGCGGACCAAAGAGGCGCGCATCGCACATCATGCCGGGCAACAAGATCAAAGGCGTCATGACGCAGCCAGCTTTGCCCCTGCCGACAGCGCCGCCAATTTGGCATAGGCGATCTGCGGATCAACCGCTCCGAAGCCCGCGAAGGTACCAAAACCGCAATCGCTGCCTGCAATCACCCGATCCGCCCCTACGATGCCCGAGAAACGGTCGATGCGCTGCGCCACAAGCTTGGGGTGTTCGATGAAGTTCGTGGTGGTGTCGACAACGCCGGGCACCAGTACCTTGTCATCGGGTATCTCATTTTTCCGGTCGCGGAACACGGTCCATTCATGGGCGTGTCGCGGGTTCGAAGTTTCAAACAGCACATAGCGCGATTTGGTCGCCATCAGAGTGGAGAACACCTTGTCCATTGCGATGTCACAACAATGGGGCCCCTCGTAATTGCCCCAACAGATATGCACGCGCACACGGTCCTGCGGGACGTTCTGTAGAGCATGATTCAGGGCCTCGACATGCATATTGGCGATCTTCACGAACGCATCGTCCGACAGATCGGTGAACAACATATGCCGCGACAGGGCCAAATCCGGGCAATCCAGTTGTAAGTCCAGACCGGCGGCCACAATGGTCTCGTATTCTTCTTTCATCGCATCGGCCAGCGCGGCCAGATATGCTTCGCGCGTTGGGTAGTGGTCATTCTGCAGAAACAGCGAAATCACCCCTGGCGAGGCGGCGTTCATGAAGCCTCGGTCGAGCCCACGTTGGGACATCGCCGACTTAAGGTTTTCGATGTCCTTCTGCAACTCGCCTTGCCCTTTTGAACGCACATCGCCCGTACACATGGGGCGCGCATATTTCGGGGTGCCGCCATCATCGGCGAGGCGTTGCAAAAAGCTGGGAAACATCTTCAGATCCGCAGGTGCATTACGCGGGCTGTCACCGGAAAAACCGGTATATCGGTCTTTGACGTAGGTGGCGTAGGAAATCTTCGAGGTCTCGCCATCGCTGACGATATCCACCCCGGCTTCGACCTGTTTGCGCACCGTCTCGGAGACCGCTTCAGTCATGCAGGCATCAAAACCTGCGGCATCGTATGGCTTGCCGTTTTCACGGGCGAAGATGTAATCCACCACGTCCTGCGAGCGGGGCAGGGATCCAACATGCGTGGTCTTTACGGTCATTGGGGCCTCCTCAGATTTTGCGAGCCATCAGGATTGTGTGGCTTTGGGTTTCGGGGTCTTCGGCCAGAAACCCGGTCAATTGCAGCCCGTACTCTTCAAGGCAAACAGCATAGCCTGCCGGAGACAGCGACGCGTGATAGACACGTTCCGATCCAACGGTACCACTGTCCTCTCCCGCGCGGGGACCGACGGTCAGCATCAGCATTCCACCGGGCCGCAAGTGACGGGACATGCGGGCGATGCAATCCCTTTGCTCGTCCGCTGTCAGATGGAAAAAGCTGTTCCAGGCGATGATGCCATCGAAGGTCTGATCCAGTTCGAAATCGCGCATGTCGCCATGTCGCCAATCCCCATCGGGCCAGCGGGTCCGGGCAATGGCCAGCATCGCCTCAGAGAAATCGACACCCGTGACGTCAAACCCTTCGGCCTTGAACCACCGCGCAATCGGATCGCCTGTCCCGCACCCTAAATCCAGAACGCGATCGCCTGGCTTCAGGCTGGCAGTGAAGCGCGCCAGCCAGCGCGCTTCGAACAAGGCCTTTGAACGGCGCTTGTCATAGTCGGTCGCCTGCCGTTCATAGATAGCATGGGTGTCGTTTGGATCTGCGGTCATCCTGTCCAGGTGGCTCCTGCCGGGTCATCGGTCGCTGTAATCCGGTACAGACCTGCCTGTCCGGTCATCGACGGTTCAACGCTATAGCGTTCTCCTGGCAGAACCAAGGCGGTGTCTCCATTTGACAGAGTGGTCTCATACCCATCAATCGAGATGCGCCAGTGACCGCTGGCGGGCATTAGAACAACCGGTTTTTCAGCGACAATTGGATCAGTCACGCTTGAGCCGCGCCCGAGGAAGTCGACATCGAACCCTGGTTTGTCTTTGATCAGAGCGTTTTCGCCAATCACCGGTGCCGGTTTATTGGCCGACAGCGCCATCAGATCCCAATAGCGGGCGACGTATTTACCCACCACGTCCTCGACCGGTACTTCGGGGTAGTCTTTCAATTGTTCCTCGGTCAGCAGCGGCATCGGGCGCACGTTGTGGGGCAGTTCTTGGCCTTTCTTGCTGTCATACAGAACGCCATTGTCACCCAGCATCAGCCCGTGGGCCTGCGCGTCCTGAATAACTTGCGGTGCCCAGGTCACGCCACCCCCGGCATCGTCGCCGCCGAGGATCGACATGATCATCCCATAGTCCTGCCCCACATTTTCGAACCCGCGAAAGATGCCGGTTGGAATGTTGAAGATGTCGCCTTCTTCGGCAATGAACTCACCCGCAGTGCCATAGCGACCCCAGAAGAACCGCCAGCGGCCCTTGGCGACAAAGAACACCTCGGCCGTGGTATGGCTGTGCAGAGAGTTCCGGCATTTCGGAGGCTGGCCCGCAGCCCCAATGTTAAAGCCGATCTTGTCGGTGATGTGGACGTGCTGGTCGGGCGATTCCGAAACGCCGCCGCCGATGATTGTGAAGTTTTCCTTCTGATCACTGCCCGGTGTGTGGGCGTCGATAAAGGCGGCTTTGCAGGGCCGCAGCTCGCCGTAGCGGACGATGCGTTGTTGGATTGTGCTCATGATGGTCTCCTTGAAAATGGGGGCGATGGGATCAAGCCCGCCCCCCCGGGAGGTCGGTTGTTCAAACGCCGCGCGCGCAGCGAGGCGCGATGCGTGTGAAAGCGCCGCGCCGCCTGACTCGTGTTCAGGGAGAGGCCCATCGCAGCCACTCAGCCCTCCTGTCCCTGTAGCAGGATCTGTTTCCAGACCGAGGTCTCGTCGAACAGGGTGTATTCCCGGCGCAGCTGCGGCTGACCAGTGATCAACTCGCCGAATTCGCCGTGGCTGATGCCCAGAACATAGACCTGAGCCCCGGTCGGCGCGCCAAAGGCACCCCAGCCATCATGCTTGCCCCACAGGCTCCAGCGGATCGCTGCGCGAGGGGGCATATTCGGGTCGTCGCGGCCAATCTGGTGCTCAATCTTGAATTCGGCATTGGGGAAGCTGGCGCGCAGTCCCATCCAGAACCGATCCACCGAGTCCCAGCCGTGACCGGTGATCCCGCCTACATATTCGGACTGAACAGCGCGATCATATTCGGTTTCAATTGCGCCCATATCGGCATTCATGATCCGGGTCAGGATATCGGCGTAACGCTGCCCCCATTCATTGTCGTTGCCGGTGCCCTTGTAGGGGCCGGGCTGGTCGATCTCGGGTGTCAGCGGTTTGACGCAGTTCTCAGGTCCACCTTCGCGCGCGATCAGATCGGCGGCGTATTCCTTGGGGTCCCAACCCATCTGACGCACGATCGCGCCTTGATCGCGGATCAGCCATTCGTCATTGATCTGATTGTCGATGGCGTGGCAGTCGGCGAGAATCCGATAGCGCAATTTGGTTCCGGTCGCTTTGCCGTAAACACCCTCGGCCAAATGTGTCGCGGTTGAGATGATCCGGTGCGAACTCAGCATCCCTTCTTCCGGCGTACCGGACCAGATAACATCCTCGCCAAGCAATTGACGGTCGGGAAATTCGGCCAGCGTCGCCATGGTCGCGCCGATGACGTTCTGGTTGCCCAGCACCACCGACCCGGGCGAGCGCACGACGATATCCTTGCTGTAATAGACATGCAGCGTGGCGATGCCACGATCTTCCCAGATCTCTTTGGTGATCCCGATGATGTAATCCGGGAAGTCCCGGAATTTCGGATCAAAGCCCTTCATGTCTCAGTCCTTTGTGGTTTCCACCCCTTCGGCAAACGCGCCGAGGTCCGCACGATCAGCGGCCCGTCAATGGCCACTTTGCGCGGTTCGGCCGTGGCCGGGGTGTCGATATGGTCAAGCAATGCGGTGACGGTTTCAGCCACCATCAGGTTCGCACGCTGGCGGATTGTCGTCAGGTTATAGGCAGGCCACCCGGCGGGCGGCACATCGTCATAGCCGATGACCGAGACATCCTCGGGCACGCGCAGGCCCAATTCGAAGCGGATCACGTCCATCACGGCCAAAGCCATGTGATCATTGGCCACAAATACCGCGTCTGGCCTTTTACCGGGGGCAACATCAAACATCCGGCGGGCGGCGGCCCGTGCGTTTTCGGTGTGGAAATCTCCGACATCATGGGCGAACACGTCCTGCCCGCCTTCGGCCAGGGCCGCACGGAACCCGGCCTCGCGGTCGCGCTGGGTCGAGGCGCCCTGCCAACCGGCGATATAGGCAATGCGCTTATGCCCTCCGGCCAACAGAAATTCGGCCACCTTGCGCCCGCCCGAATAGTTGTCTGAGGCCACCGTGGTAATCCCGTCAAGATCTTGCGTACGGTTGAACAATACAACCGGAACACCGGCCTGCTGGCAGCGCGTGGCAATATCCGACGACATCGGAACCGAGGCCAGAATAACCCCGTCAACCTGATAATCCAGAATCTCGTCCATCACGTCGTCAATATTCCCGGCCGAGCGTGAGGCCATGAAAATCAGCACGTGATAGCCCTGTTCCTGCAGCGCGTTGGAGAGCTTTTCTAACGCCTCGGGGTAGAAGTAATTCTCGAGATACCCCACCACCAGACCAATGATCCGGCTTTTGCCCGACACCATGGCGCGGGCCAGAACATTGGGTCTGTACCCGAGTTCGGCGGCCGCCTTGCGCACTTTGTCTTCGGTCTTTTTGCTGACCGAGGCCCCGGGCGTGAACACCCGGCTGACCGCCGACTGGCTGACGCCTGCCAGCTGTGCAACCTGCAGGGATGTGACCTTTTCAGCCATCAGTCCGCCGTCCATCCGCCGTCAATCAGCATCGAGGTGCCCGTCACCAAAGCCGAGGCGTCCGAGGCCAGATAGGTGACCGCGCCCATGATGTCTTCGACTTCGCCCACACGGTCGAGTTTGATCTTGTCCATGATCCACGCGGCCCGTTCGGGGTTGTCGAAGGTGGATTGTGTCAGCGGCGTGCGGATGAAGGTCGGGCAAACCGTGTTGATGCGGATGCGCTGTTTGCCCCATTCGATCGCCATCGCTTTGACCATACCCTCAAGCCCGTGTTTGGTGGCGCAGTACAGCGCCCGGTCCACACCGCCCACATGGCCCATCTGGCTTGAGATATGGATGATCGATCCTGGCCGCCCCGCCGCCAGCAGCGCCTTGGCCGCGTAGGATGACAGGAAATAGGCCGAGCGCAGGTTGATATCGGTCACTGCGTCGAAATCCTCGGGCGTGGTGTCGATTGCCGAGCTGTGGCGGGCGGTCCCGGCGGAGTTGACCACCACGTCAAAGGCGCGGCCTTCAAACAACTGTTTCAGCGCCTGTAAGTTACCTTGATCCACCACAGCAGCCTCGGCCGACCAGCCCTGCGCCTGCAGCGCGGCGACGGTCTCGGCCAGTCGATCTGCCCCGCGCGCCGCACAAACCACATGCGCCCCGGCTTCGGCCAGCGCCACGGCGCAGCCCTGACCGATACCCGAGGAGGCACCGGTAACCAGCGCGGTCTTACCGCTCAGCGAAAAAGAGGGGGTGCGGGGCAGGTCAGTCATCAGCTCATTCCATCCGGTATTTCAATTCGGCCCATATTCCGGGCCTTGTTGAATTCCCGCAGACGGGCGAACACGTCAACGCCAAGTTGGCGATAAGCGTCCAGAAGATCGACCAGAACCCAGTTTTCGCGGATCAGGCCATTCTCGAGCCGCCAGAAATCAAGGCTGCGCATTGTGATCCGCTGGCCCGAGGGCGCAATCCCCATCCAGCCGTCATGGGTTACCGTTTGGATCATGTTCGGCCAGCCCGTGACGGCGGCATAATCGCCATCGCCGAAGAAGTGATAGGTGATCTCATCCACATACTTCCCGCGATCCGGCATCCCGCTCAGGAACGGAATCTGGTGCCAGTTGCGAAACCCTGCATAGCCGCGCCCGGTTCCGATCCCCGCCGGGCCGTACCAGTTCATTCGCGGATGCCAGAACTTCTCCATCTCCATCACCTCTGGCCCGCCTTCTGAGGGGTGTTTCTTGAGGTGATCCAGCATGTCGATGATGTGCTGGCATGTCTGCTGGCCCTTGGCGGCATCATATGGCCCCGGCACCAGACCATCCTGTGTCGCGGGACCCGGCACATGCCATTCGTGCCCAAGGCTAGGGGCCATGGGCCAGGCGTTGGCCTGCATCATAACTTCGGGGATGTCCCAAAGCGCCTGCATCTCGACGATTCTACCGTCGCTGAAGCGATAAAATTCATGGAACCGCATCGTCACCTGATGGCCGGTCGGCGGGATATCCAGCCACGGCCCGGTAAAGGTGCCGGTATAGTAGCCGCCGCACCCGACCCAATCCGCGCCGTGTTCATCCGGTCCGGCTGTGACGATGTAGTCGCGCCGCTCCAAGTCAGGCCATGCGTCCAACAAACCTTTGTAAGCGGTGTCATAAAACGCGTCGCTGCCTGTGCTGTCGCCGAACGGGTGGCACAACCGAAACAGGGCGTCCGGAGCGCTGATATTTGCCAGCGCCTGACGCACACCCGTTTCTATAAAGTCATACATAGCTGCCCTGATTTGCGCGATCAGCGCTTTGTGCTGCGTATGGGTGTCACTCATTCCGCGGCGTCCCGATAGGGGGCGGCCTCGCCATAGGGGACGTTGATCCCGCCATAGCGGCGGACACGGACGTTGCATTGCTCGGCATGGCCCACGAACCCTTCCAGCATACACAGGCGCGAGCCATATTCGCCGATTAGCGTTGCCGCTTCATCGGTCAGAACCTTCTGATAACTGTGCGTTTTCAGGTACTTGCCAACCCAAAGGCCGCCGGTATACCGCCCGGCCTTTTTGGTCGGCAGCGTGTGGTTGGTACCAATCACCTTGTCGCCATTCGACACATTGGTGCGCGGACCGAGGAACAGCGCGCCGTAGCAGGTCATATTCGCAAGGAACCAGTCATCGCGGTCGGTCATCACTTGCACATGCTCGGACGCGATGTCGTCGGCAACTTTCAGCATCTCGTCATAGGTGTCGCAGACAATCACCTCGCCATACTCGGCCCAGGACACTTTCGCGGTGTCGGCGGTGGGCAGGATGCCCAGCAGGCGGTCGACCTCGGCAAGAGTATCCTCGGCCAGTTTGCGCGAATTGGTCAGCAACACGCAGGGGCTGTTATAGCCATGCTCGGCCTGACCCAACAGGTCGGTTGCGCAGAGTTCCGCGTCTGCTGCGGTCTCATCTGCGATCACCATAGTCTCGGTCGGACCAGCAAACAGGTCGATGCCCACACGGCCAAACAGTTGACGCTTGGCTTCGGCCACAAAGGCATTGCCGGGGCCGACCAGCATGTGGACGGGATCAATGGTTTCGGTTCCCAGCGCCATCGCGCCGATGGCCTGAATGCCGCCCATCACATAGATCTCGTGCGCACCGCCCAGATGCATGGCGGCGATCACCGCCGGGTTCGGCTTACCCTGAAACGGAGGTGTGCAGGCGATGATGCGCGGCACGCCCGCCACGCTGGCCGTCGCAACCGACATATGGGCCGAGGCCACCATCGGGAACTTGCCGCCGGGCACATAGCAGCCTACCGATTGCACGGGGATGTTCTTGTGACCCAAAATGACGCCGGGAAGGGTTTCAACCTCGATATCCAGCATCGAGTCGCGCTGCGCCTGTGCAAAGTTGCGCACCTGTTCTTGGGCGAATTTGATATCGTCCAGCTCGCGGTCGGTCAGCTGGCCGATCAGATCGTCGATCTGCTCCTGCGACAAGCGGAACGAGGCGGGGGAATAGTTGTCGAACTTCTCGCTCAGTTCGCGCACAGCGGCGTCGCCACGGGTTTCGATGTCTTTCAGTGTGGCCTCGACCACGGCGCGGGTCTTGGCGTCATCTTCGGCCCGGTCAGCGTCGGACTTGCCGCGTTTGAGATACTCGATTGCCATTGTCGTGATCCTTACTTGTCGGGGCGGGGCGCGATTTTCTCACCCCTGTCATAGGCTTCCCAGCCCTCACCGTTAAACAGATCGACCCCCAGCTGCGCGGCCACATGGGCGAAATCCACATTCACCCAGTTGTCGACGATTTTGCCGTCGACCACTTTCCAGAAATCCATGTAACGGATTTCAACCCGCTTTCCGGTGGGGGCGATGCCCAGAAACTCGCCGGAATGGGTGGCCTCTTGCCGGCCGAAGGCGGCAGCCCATTCACCCATATAAAGGCGTGCCTCATCGATGCAGGTTTTGTCTGAAAACGCCGCTTGGAAGGGGCGCTGCCAGTTGTCTTGAAACTCTTTCAGGCCGGTCTTGGTGCCGCAACCCTGATTGCCCATCCAGCGGAAACCCTGCGAAAAGAACTCGCCGATATCGTCTATACGGTGGTCGTTCAAACCGTCCACCATGGTTTCGATCACGCGGCGCGTATCTTCGGTTTTGCTCAGATCCGTTTCACGGGTCAGAACGGCTTGTTCCGGGCGGGAACCCTTCATTTCTTTATCCTTTTACTGCGCCAGCGGTCAGTCCGCTTACGATTTGGCGTTGGAAGATCATCACAAGGAAGAACAGCGGGGCGATGATTGACACCGCAGCGGCTACGGCGACCACCTGATCGGTTGTCGTCGTCTCGCGGTTGAACATGCCCGCAATGGCGGGGACCATCGTCTGGTTCTGCGCATCAAGCAGCAGCGAGGTCACAAGAAAGTCGTTATAAGCCAGCAGGAAGCTGAACAGCCCGGTCGTGATCACCCCCGGCCACATCACCGGCATGATCACGCGGCGGAAGGCCTGAAAGTGGTTGCAGCCATCAACCCGCGCAGCCTCATCCAGTTCGGCCGGAATGTTCTGGAAGAACGAGCGCAGCATCCAGATCGTGAACGGCTGGTTGATCGCCACCAGCACCGCGATTACGGCGAAAGGCTTGCCATAGAGCGTCGGTGCATTCTCACCCAGAATTGGCGCCAGCCATTCGGCCGAGTTGATGAAGACCGGCAGGTAGCCCGCCACCAGAACCGAATGTGGCAGCGCGCGAAAGATCAGCGCAATCAGCAAGATCCAGAAGGCCAGTGTCGAGCCCGACCGCGCCAGACCATAACCGGCCAGCGTTCCCACGGTCAGCGATACGGTCACAACCCCTGCGGTCACGATCAGCGAGTTTTTGAAGTTGTTGGAAAAGCCCCGGTCGACCCAGACGGTCTTGTAGTGCTCGGTCGTCACGCCCAGCACGTCGCGACCCAGAGGGCCGAATAGCGGGTTCAGCACGTTCAGAAGCGCAGGCAAGACCACAAAGAACACCAGCAGGAAGGCGATCAGGGCAACAAGCACTCCGACCACCCAGCCGAACCATGCCTGACCCGGCGCAGTGTATTCCCTGATCTTCGTGGGCAGCACCTTGGTTACGACCATGGCTGCGCCCCAGATCACCGTGATCCCTAGAATGATATCCAGAACCGACAACCCGTTCCCGGTGGCCAGCGTCGCCGGGCCAAAGATCACGTTCAGCGCGTTGCTGTCATAGGCGTCCACTGGGGATTTGACGCTCATGATCGCAATCCAGACGATCGGGAAGGCGGCGACAAGGCACCAGAACGCCAGGAAGATGTTTGATGTCAGCCGCAGGCTGAGAGGTTGGCGAAGCGCGCGCGAGGACATATCAGTGGCCTCCTTTATGGTCGCGCCAGGTGCGGCGCAGCGGCAGGATCAGCAGAATGACGATCCCGATCATGGTCAGCATCGCGCTGGCCGAGGCCCGGCTGATCGACCGGTTGCCCGCCTGATCCGGCACGAGGAAGTCGAAGGTCAGCCATTGTAGCGAGATGACATAAGCCTGACTGGAGAAACCGACGATCTCTTCGAACACCCGGTAAGCGTCCATCAGGTGAATCATCGATACGAAGATGATCAGCGGCATCAGATGCGGAATGACGATGTATTTCATGCGCTGCCAACGAGTCGCCCCATCGATCACGGCGCTTTCCAGACTGTCCTGATTGACGGTCTGCAGCCCGGCATAGAACACAACGGCCGCAAACGGGGCCACGTGCCAGACGCGGTAGAACATCATCAGGATTTCAATCGTCCAGGCCTGCGCGAACAGGGCGATGTCTCGGTTCAACCACCATTCCAGCAGTGCGGTCAGGATACCGTCCCCACGGAACAACCAGTTGATCGACAGCGCGCCGATCACCGGCGTGATGATGAAGGGCAGCAGCGAGATGAAGATGACCGGTCCGCGGATCGACCCCGCAGCGTTATTGATCAGAACCGCGATGCCCAGCCCGAACCCAATGACCAGAGGCAGCGTGATTAGCGTAAAAGTCAGCGTGAATCGCAGCGCCTTCCAGAAGTTGATGGTGGACAGCACGGACCAGTTGCCCTCGGTGATCGCGCGCCAGGCCCGCTCGGGTTCCAGCACGTTGCGATAGCTTTGCAGGCCGACATATTCGGTCTGGGTGATAACCTCGCCATGTTCATCCAGCTTGGGCTGCGATTTCTGCTCGGTCACACAAGTCTGAGTCAGGAAGCCAGGGGTACAGGTTTCGACCTCGACTGTCTCATAGACGGGTTGGGTGATGTAAAAGCTCTGCTTAAACACGCTGACCAACGGGAAAGCGATAAAGAGAAGCATCATAAAGACAGAGGGGCCAACAAAGGCGGCAAATGTCCTGAAATTCATGGCTCTGCCTTTCTCATGGTTCTCGGGTGGGGAATTAGGGAGGGCACGGGGCCCTCCCCAGGGAGGATCAGTTGCTGATCAGACCAGCTTCTTTCGCGGCAGTGATGTAGTCCGCCTCGATATCGGCCAGTGCGGTTTGCGCGTCCTTGGCGCCGGTCAGGTAATCGGCCAAACCATTGCCCAGGGCGCTGTGCAGAACACCCATTGCGGCGCTGGCCGGGTAGGCCCCCGCACCGTTTTCCGCCGAGGCGGCAGCGCCTGCAGCCAGTTCGCCGGGCTGGTAGGCCGCGTTTAGCCAGACGGCAGTGTCATTGTTGGCACTGACCATGTCACCGTCGATTCCTTCCATGACCAGACGGAAGGCGGCATCGGCCTCTTCATCGCTCATGTTCGAGGCCAGAACGATGCCGTCCCACCAGATCGTGGTCGAGGGACGCTCGGATCCCATCGGAGCCGAGGCCATGGTGACCTTGCCGACCACTTGGCTTTCGGCCTCGTCATTCATGGCAGCGGCGCGGCTGGCCCACAGGTTCGCCATGGCGATCTTGCCCTGTTGGAACTGCTGCTGGACATAGGTGGAATCGGAGACAAGGTATTCGGGATCCATGAACTCGGTCATGGCCTTCATCGTCTCAAGCGCTTTGACGCCTTTTTCGTTGTTGATCGCGGGCATGTTGCCCTCGCCGATGAACGTGCCGCCTTCGCCCATATACATGTTGACGAATTCCTGAGCCAGGTTCCAACCGGTTTTGAACGTGCCGCCGATTGGGTATTCCATCACGCCGGCCTCTTTGATCTTGGCTGCGGCAGCCAGAACGTCGTCATAGGTCTTGGGTTCTTCGATGCCCAGCTCGGCCAGAACATCATTGCGATACATCAGGTGCTGCGCGTTCACCATCATAGCGATCGCCATCACCTTGCCATCCACCTTGATCAGCTGGTTGGGCAGCAGGTCTTGCCCGTATTTCGCGACAAGATCATCCAGCGGGCGGATCGTGCCCGCGTTCAGAAGCGGGATCATGGTTTCGTTCGCCACGCCGCCGATCTGATAGAGCGAGGGGTTGGCAGCGAAAGCTTCGGGCTGCTTCTCGCGGAATTCCTGATCCAGCGAGGCGCTGAAATTGCCGCACTCGGCCATCGCATCCGTCACTGCTTTCCAGGCTTCGAACCCTGCCGACAGCGATTTCAGCGGCACTTCGTTTTCATAGGAACAGGCTGCCGATGCACCGCTTGCCGCGATGGCCATGGCGCCTGCCATTAGGATCGTCTTGAGTTTCATGCGTTTCTCCCTGTCAGGATGGGTCCGTCGTCGACGCCCGGACCGCTGTTATGCCCCGAAGGGCTGTTGGCGGGGTTACTCCCCGATCCGCGCACCGCTTCCAGCTTCGAAGAGGTGACAGATTTCTGTTGGCACCGAGAATGAGACATCATCCCCGATCTCGGCGCGGAAAGATTTATCGGCCTTGACCGACACCAAAGCCCCACCGACCCGGACCGATATCATGGTCGCGTCGCCCAGAAGCTCCAGCGTGTAGATCGGTGCGGTGATCTGGCCTGCGCCTTCGGCAAGACTGGCATCCTCAGCCCGGAAACCCAGTGTCATGGGGCCATCGGGCGCGTTGACTGGGATCTCAACATGTTCCGCACGGAACACGCCGCCCGCGACCTCACCCTCCATCAGGTTCATGGCGGGCGAGCCGATAAAGCTGGCGACAAATGTATTCGCGGGTCGGTCATAGATTTCGGTCGGGCTGCCGACCTGCTGCACCACGCCCTGTTTCATCACCACAACGCGGTCAGCCAGTGTCATCGCTTCGATCTGGTCATGGGTCACATAGATCGTCGTCACCGCCAGCTCATGGCTGAGGTTTTTGATCTGCGCCCGGGTCGAGACCCGCAGCTTGGCATCCAGGTTCGACAGAGGCTCGTCCATCAGGAATACGTTCGGTTCTCGTACGATGGCGCGGGCCAGGGCCACGCGCTGCCGCTGACCGCCCGACAGTTCGGCGGGTTTGCGATGCAGAAAATCGTCCAGCTCGACCATTGCGCTGGCGCGGCGCACCTTGTCGTCATGGGTCGCCGGGTCGATGCCGCGGACTTTCAGCGGAAAGCGGATGTTCTCATAGACGTTCATGTTGGGGTAGAGCGCATAGCTTTGGAACACCATCGCCACGTCGCGGTCTTTGGGTTCCAGATCGTTTACGACCTTGCCGTCGATCAAAATATCGCCCTCGGTCACGTCCTCAAGCCCGGCGATCATCCGCATCGTGGTGGTCTTGCCGCAACCCGATGGACCCAGCAGCACCAGAAACTCGCGATCTGCGATGGTTAGGTCAAAATTGTGGACCCCCACAAACGAACCCCATCGTTTGCCGACGTTACGCAGTTGAATTTCCGCCATGGTGCCCCCAACTAGGATTCGTTTTGCATACGTTTGCAAAACTGTAATTCGCATATATCAAATCAGGCAAGACTTTTTTGCATACGTATGCAAGAATGTGGAAAATACCCGATTCATTCCAGCGACACAAAACGCGCAACACCCTGACAAAAATGGAAAATACCGTGACCTTCCAGAAAGAGAAAAAAGTTATCTCTGACTTTCATTCCGCATTGGATTCAGCGACGCCCCAAGACGTTCCCAACGTCATGAGCCGTTTCTGCACACCTGATTCAGTTTGGCGCGGCTTTCACCCATTCAACTTGATCAATGATGCTGAACAAGTGGCCCAGCAATTCTGGATGCCCCTGAAATCCAGTCTGACACGATTGCAAAATCGGGTGGATATCATGTTCGCCGGGCAGAATTCGCTACGTGATGAATCAGATGTGTGGGTCGTCACTATGGGGCATTTGATGGGCCTGTTCGACCATCCTTGGTTGGGCATTCGCCCGACCGGAAAGCTGGCGTTTCTGCGCTATTGTGCGTTCTACAAGGTCGCCGATGGCAAGATCACGGAAACGGCGATGTATTTCGACATACCACACCTGATGGTGCAGGCCGGGCAGAACCCGTTTCCTCCGCAAACAGCGGCGCATCTGGTGCAACCTGGCCCAATGCCGCATGATGGCCTGCTGCTTACGGAACAGCCGGTTGCAGAGGGTGAGAAAACACTGGCATTGATCAATGCGATGATCTCGGACCTTGGCCAGTGGCAAGGCGGGTTACCGCTTGAGGAAGAGTTGGCCAGAACCTGGCATAAAGACATGATCTGGTGGGGGCCCGAGGGGATAGGCGCGACCTACACGATCGAACGCTATGCCAAGCAACACTCGGGACCGTTCCGCGCGGGTTTCAAAGACCGGTCAAAGACCAAGCATATCTGCCGTCTGGCCGAAGGGCATTATGGCGGCTTCTTTGGCTGGCCCAACTTCACCGCAACGCCCTCAGGAGGGTTCATGGGTATGCCGGCCACTGGCAAACCGGGTGAGTTCAGGGTGATCGACATTTATCGCCGTGCCGAGGACAAACTGGCCGAAAACTGGATTTTCATAGACCTGCTGCATTTCTGGAAACAACAGGGGGTCGAAGTATTGGGCCGCACTGCTGGGATTGAAACACCATGAAAATAGACGCACATCACCATCTGTGGGATCTGAACGCGGTGGAGTATCCTTGGTTGATGGAAAAGGGCGCCGTTCGGTTTTTTGGCGACCCCACGCCGATCCAGCGTGACTATTTTTTACCAGAGTTTCGTGCAGACGCGTCGGCACAGGGTTTCTCGGCTTCGGTTCATATCCAAGTCGGCGCCGCCGATCCCTGGGCCGAGGCGCAGTGGGTGCAATCCGTGGCCGATCAATATCCGGACTGGCCGCTGGTTCAGGTCGTGTTTTGCGATCTGACGGCTGATGATTTGGATTACCAGCTGAATCGCTTTCAATCGCTACCCTCGGTCCGGGGTGTTCGTCAGATCGTCGGGCGCGCGCCCGGCGAAGATGCCAAGACCGGCACAAACAAGTTGCTTGAAAACCCGGATTTCCAGACCGGCCTCAAAGCCGTGGGCGAGCGAGGCCTTTCCTTTGACCTGCAATTGCTTCCCGAACTGATGGAGCAAACTGCCGAAGTGCTTTCGCAGGCACCAAGTACACGTGTCGCTCTTTGTCACGCAGGCTCACCACATGACCGCAGTGCTGATGGGTTAAGTCACTGGCAAGAGGCGCTTAGTTCTCTATCCAAACTGCCGCACGTCAATTGCAAACTCTCTGGGCTTGGTATGTTTGACCACAACTGGAGCACCGACAGTGTCGCGCCAATCGTTTCAACCTGCTTGTCGCAATTCGGAGCCGATCGTTGCATGTTCGGATCGAACTTTCCGGTCGACAGTCTTTCTTCGACTTACCATGAACTGGTGTCGCGCCTTCAAGAACTGATCCCTGACGCGCATCAGAACAGCGTGTTCCAAGATACTGCAAAGAGGTTCTACCGTTTTGAATGAGTTTGGAAACTGTATTCGAAGTTGATCGGCCCGTTGCAATTGAGGGTACCGCGTGGGGCGATACGTTTAGATATGCGCACGCCCGGATTCATTCGGTTTCAACATGTCAGGCAATCACAGCCAGACTTTCGACTTCAAATTAAAACCGAGCCAGGCAGATCAGGCCGCTCATGAGAACGGCCTGTTTCTCTTTTGCTGATCAAAACCTCTCAAGGAGAATTTGGTGCATAGGCCAGATAGTTTTCCTGAATAGAGATCTGGTCCGCGATGAACTTTGCATCATGCCAAACGCCCCAGATAAACGATGATCCGCGGCGCGATTGCCAAGGCAGCCCGACAAAATAGAGCCCCGGCACCGGAGAGACACCGCGTTGATGGATCGGTCTGCCTCGGTCGTCCAGCGTGTCTGCCTCCAGCCAGTCATAGTCAAACTGGAACCCGGTTGCCCAGATCACGGTGCGTATATTGTTACGCTCAAGGTCCAGCTCGCGAATGGGGTCCGACACACAAGCGGGATCGTCCGCTATGACCCAGGCCTCGGGCTCTTCTGGCAGGTCCATGCCGGTGCGCGCGACGTAGGCATCAGCGGCTTCGAGCAGGGACAACATGTTTGCGTCGCCCGCATCGAGATTGGCTTTGAGGTCATCAGCGATATGGAGAACGCCGTTTTCATATCCTGACGACATCCCCAGCAAAGTGATACCGCGCTGGGCAAGTTTCCTGAAATCTACGGTATTGCCGCCATGCGCGCCGCTGACTGCGATCGTGACATGCTCGGTGCCGGGCGCCGGTGTATCCAAATTCCAAATGCCGAGAACACCCAGCCACCAGACATTGTCGCGCCCGCGATAGCGACGCGGAGGTCGGTCATGGGGGCCAATGGAGAAGAAAACCTCGCGCCCAGCATCGTGCAACTCGGCGGCGATCTGCGATCCTGAGGAACCGCCGCCGATGACCAGAACGGCGCCCTCAGGCAAAGCCTCGGGATTGCGATACGCGATGGAATGCATCTGCAGAACGTCAGAGGTTTCAGGTATGATCGGCGGAATTGCCGGTTTCTGAAACGGCCCAGTGGCACAGACGAGGTGGCGCGCTTCTATGGGACCTTGTGACGTTTCGATCAAAAAACCCGCGCGGTTTTCATGCGGCCGCGCACGCGTCACCGTGACGCCGGTGCGCACGGGCGCGTCGATCATTTTGGCATAGTCTTCAAAATACTGGGCCACGCATTCCTTGCGCGGAAAGGCGTCGCGGTCGCCGGAAAACTCCAGGCCCGGGAAGCGATCATGCCATGCCGGACCATTTGCAACGAGTGAATCCCACCGTTCGGATCGCCAACGTTCGGCAATGCGGCCCCGCTCTAAAAGGACGTGGTCAATGCCTTGGGCACGGAGATGCTCGCTTGTGGCAATGCCCGCCTGACCTGCGCCAATCACCACCGTGTCGAAGTTTTCCATCGCGTCACCTTTTTTGCCGTGCTGGGTATCTGTTGGCCCGGCCGCTTCTTTTGCTTGTGCAACCCTAATTTTGTATCATCTTATGTCGATTAGATTTTACCTAATCACCGGTAAGATAGACTTTTGGTTTGTTTCCGGCAAAAGCCGTCTCAGTATGTGAATGCGGTGACCGCCCGCGACTCAGGCAAAGAGGTTCGTTCATGCCCAAAGACCACGTTGATCCTATCGCCGCTCTGCGCGCGAACACCTC
Organism: Ruegeria sp. AI3; assembly: GCF_056541245.1. Taxonomy (NCBI): domain Bacteria; kingdom Pseudomonadati; phylum Pseudomonadota; class Alphaproteobacteria; order Rhodobacterales; family Roseobacteraceae; genus Ruegeria; species Ruegeria sp. AI3. The sequence goes on along the minus strand of NZ_JBQFYA010000011.1, from coordinate 96,118 downwards.
GGTCCCATTTGAACGTGCGCGGGCCATGCCGACCGAGGTCTATACCGAGCAGAGCTTTGTAGATGCAGAGCTGGAGCACATCTTCCGCAAGGATTGGTACTGTGTGGGCCGGGCGGACGCCTTGTCGTCTGTCGGGGACTATGTGGCCTGTGAACTGGCTGGGCAGCCAATCGTTGTGTTGCGTGACAGAGACGGCGATCTGCGCGCGATGAGCAATGTGTGCCTGCACCGCATGTCGACGCTTTTGCAAGGGCGCGGGAATGCAAAGACAATCGTCTGCCCCTATCACGCCTGGACCTACAACCTCGACGGCAAGCTACGCGGAGCGCCCGCGATGAAGCAGAACGAGGGGTTTTGCAAAGAAAACTACGCGTTGCCTCAGGTCCGCTGCGAGGAATGGCTGGGCTGGGTCTTTGTCTGCCTTGATCCAAATGCAGCCCCCGTGGTCGAGCAGCTGTCCGAAGTGGCGACCATGATCGAAGGCTATGACATGGCCAACTATTCCGAGGCGTTCTATGAAGAACACGTCTGGGACACCAACTGGAAGGTGTTGGCCGAGAATTTTATGGAAAGCTACCATTTGCCGGTGTGTCACGCGGGCACGATTGGTGGATTGTCGCGGCTGGAGGACATGATTTGCCCACCCGGCAGCCCGGCCTTCAACTACCACACGATTCTGAAGGATGAATCCTTGCGCATCGCCATGGCGCATCCCAGCAATGACCGGCTGAAAGGCGATGAACGCCGCACGACCTTTCTTCTGGCGCTTTATCCAAGCCTGATGATCACGCTGACGCCAGGGTATTTCTGGTATCTGTCCTTGCATCCCAAAGGGCCGGGTCAGGTGCATATCCGCTTTGGCGGTGGCATGTCGAATGACTTTGCGGATGACCCGGATGCGCAAGACAATTTCACCGCGCTCAAGGCGCTTCTGGATGACGTGAATGTCGAAGATCGCGGTTGCACCGAAAAAGTGTTTCGGGGCCTGTGTTCAGAAGCGGCAACGCCTGGGCATCTCAGCCATCTGGAACGCCCGAACTACGACTTTGCGCAATATCTGATGTCAAAGATCGACGCAGGAGGCGCGTCCTAAATATGGCTCACACCCGCATCCGCCCCTTCAATACCGGCGATACCTACCCTGAACAATCGCTCGACAATGACCTGTGCCAAGCCGTTGTCACCCGCGGCGGGAGTACTGTCTGGATGCGCGGGCAGTGCCCGCAGAACCTGGACGATGCCAAGAACATCGATAGCCACGACCCGGCAGAGCAGACCCACAAGGTGATGCAGAACATCAAACAATTGATCGAAGAAGCAGGCGGCGAAATGGAGCATCTCGTCAAGGTGGTCGTCTATATCACCGATGTCCGCCACCGTGAGGCTGTGTATCGGACCATGGGCGAATACATCAAAGGCGTGCATCCTGTTTCGACCGGGCTTGTGGTGCAGGCTCTGGCACGGCCCGAATGGCTGGTGGAGATTGACGCCACCGCCGTGATCCCGGACTAGCCCCGTGACTTTCTCTCTTGTGGCCCGCTGCGCGCAGACCGGCATGTTTGGCGTGGCGATCTCGTCTTCTTCTCCGGCAGTTGCAGCCCGTTGCGCCTATGCGCGTACAGGCGTTGGTGCGGTGGCAAGCCAGAATGTCACCGATCCGAGCCTTGGTCCAAAGACGCTCGATCTGATGGAACAGGGCGCCTCGGCTGAGGCGGCGGTGCGCCAAATCACTGGTGAGGCCGCGCACATCGCGTACAGGCAACTTCTGGCGATTGACCGGAACGGAACCACAGCCATCCACTCAGGCCAAAACGTGCTGGGCAACTGGAACGAGGCGCAGGGCAGGGATGTTGCATCGGGGGGCAATCTTCTGGCCCATGACGGTGTACCCGCTGCCATCGTGTCCGCATTCGAAGATGCGACAGGTCACTTGGGTGACCGGCTGATTGCTGCACTGCGCGCTGGGCTTGTTGCCGGGGGCGAGGCCGGGCCCGTGCATTCCGCGGGTCTGATGTTGGTCGACAAAGTCAGCTGGCCCGTGGCCGACCTGCGCTGCGACTGGACCGAGGATTGCCCCATTGAAGCGGTTGCAACCGCCTGGGACGTCTACAAACCACAACTGGACGATTACGTGCGCCGCGCACTCGATCCCTCCGCCGCGCCCTCCTATGGCGTGCCAGGGGACGCGTAAGACATAACAACAAGGGAGGCCGGGATGACCCATTTGCGAACGAAACTTCAAGACTTGGCCGCCTTGCCCGCGGATCGCCCGATGGGCATGCCCGGCGCGTTCTATACCTCGCAGGAGCAATTCGACCACGAGGCGCAGACTGTGCTGCGCAGCGGGTGGCACTGCTTGGGTCGGGTTGATGAAATCCCTGAACCCGGTGATTTCTTCACTGTCCAGCTTCTGAATGAACCCTTGCTTGTCGTGCGCGGCGATGAAGGTGAAATCCGTGCCCTTGCGAATGTGTGTAGGCATCGCGGAATGCCACTGGCAGAAGGAAGCGGCAATACAAAACGGTTTGTTTGCTCGTATCACGCTTGGGCCTATGGGCGCGACGGTGCCTTGCTGCGTGCGCCGCGAATGGAGAACGCGGGCTTTGATCCCAAATCCTGCAGGCTGCCGGAACACCAGGTGCAGCTTTGGAACGGGTTCATTTACGTGAACCTGGCACCGAACGCCCCGCCGTTTGAACACCCCGAGCTTGATGCCATGCTAGCGCCCTATGAGACCGAGGATTTCCGCCTTGTGCATGTGGCTGAAGAGAACTGGCAGACCAACTGGAAATGCCTGGTTGAGAACTTCATGGAAGGCTACCACCTGAGTGTGGTCCATCCGCAAACCCTGCACGGCTACACCCCGTCAGGGCTGTCGCGCAAGCTGGTCAGCGGGGATGGATACACCTCCTACGCTGCCAATTACCCGGACAATATCACGCCGCGCGGAGACGGCGCGGCGGGCCTGAGCGAGGCAGAACGAAAACGGTCGTCCCTCTTTGCCAAGTTTCCCACGCAGGTGGCCAGCCAAGCCGCCAGCCTGCTCGTATCGCTGTCTATTTTCCCGATCAACGCGAACCTGATCCGCGTCAAATGGACGATGTCCGTCTATCGCGATAACCTCGATCACGACACGATCCAGGGGCGAATCGCGCTCTGGGAAGAGGTCAACCGCGAGGATCGCGAAAAGCTTGAGCGCATGCAGGTCGCGCTGCATTCTGCCCACGCGATCGAAGGGCCGCTGGCAGGGGATGACTATGAAGGCACGATCCGCGATTTCCAAACATGGCTGGCCCAACAGGATAGTGCCCCTGATCTGGCCTGAGACTATGCGAGCCGCTAAGACCTCTGACAACATCTCTAAAATAGGAGCGTCTGCGTGCCGCGTCTGACCCTCCGGCAGTTGGAGTACCTTGTTACGGTTGGCGAAACAGGCAGTATAGCGCGGGCTGCAGACCGGTTGAACGTCTCGTCGCCGTCGATCTCATCTGCCATCACCCAGCTTGAAGAAGAGTTGGCGATTTCGCTGTTTGTGCGGCAACACGCGCAGGGCCTGTCACTGACACAAGGTGGGCAAAGGGTGTTTGAAAAAGCCCGCCAGGTCCTGAACGACGCGAGAGAGATCGCAAACATTGCCGCCGATATTTCAGGTACGGCGCGCGGCCCTCTCGCAGTGGGCTGCCTCCTGACCTTTGCGCAACTTGTTTTACCGCGGTTGCGGCGCGGGTTTGAAACCGGATTTCCCGATGTCAGGATCGCCCAGAAAGAACTGAACCAGGCCGAGATTTTCAACGCGTTGCAACGGTCCGAGATCGACATTGCGCTGACCTATGACATGGATATTCCAACCGATCTGAATTTCATAGGGCTGGTGCGCCTGAACCCTTTTGCATTGCTGCATGCCGGGCATGAATTGGCGACACGGACATCCGTATCCATTGATGATCTGGCGGACCTGCCAATGATCCTTCTCGATTTGCCGATCAGTACCGACTACTTCCTGTCGCTCTTTACGGCATCCTCGCGCCAGCCTCGCATTGTGGAGCTGACGCGAGACATGGCTGTGATGCGTTCGATGGTCGGGAACGCCTTTGGCTATTCCATCGCCAATGTGCGCCCGCAAAGCAATACATCACCGGACGGCAACCCGCTGGTTTGTGTGCCGATCACCGGGCCGGTTCGGTCCTTGAGAATGGGCCTTTTGACCACCCACGGTGCGGAAAAATCGCGCACCGTTTCTGCGTTCATAGACTATGCGCAAGCTCAGGCCCGTGCGGGCGCCTTTCGCGCCATCGGAGGAGAAGCGCTTTCATGAGTGTCTCGCTAAAGGTTCTGGAGCGTCTGGTTGCCTTTGAATCCGTCAGTGCCCGATCCAACCTCGATATGATCGCCTATATCGAAGACTTTCTGCGCAATCGCGGCTTTCGGGTGCAGCGCATCACAGATCCTGACGAACCTAAGGCAGGGCTTTTTGCAGAAATCGGGCCATCTGTTGAAGGTGGGCTGTTACTCTCTGCGCATTCCGACGTGGTGCCGGTTGAGGGGCAGGATTGGAGCGTAAGCCCCTTCAAACTTACCCGACAGGAAGGCCGATTGTACGGGCGTGGAACGACCGATATGAAAGGCTTTCTGGCTGAGATGCTGGCCCTTGCCGATGCCATGCACGGTCGGGAACTGAAAACGCCTTTAAAGCTCTTGGTGTCATACGACGAAGAGATCGGCTGCGTCGGGATTTCACGTATGAAAAAGCAGCTACCGGCGCTCTTGGGACGCCCCAAACTGGCCATTGTGGGCGAGCCGACCGAGATGCAGGTCGCCATTGGTCACAAAGGCAAGCGTGCCTACCGCGCCGACATAAGAGGAGAGGCCGGACATTCCGCACTGGCCCCGCAATTTGTAAACGCACTCCACGTTGCTGTCGATTTCGTCGCAGAGTTGCGCCAGATGCAGCAGAAGGCCCAACAAACTGGGATCCGCAACGACGCCTACGATGTTCCCTATACGACCTTCCATGTTGGCCAGCTGTCCGGCGGCACAGCGCTCAACCTTGTACCCGACAAGGCGACGCTTGTGTTTGAGTTCCGGCATCTGGCGGAAGATGACCCCGACGAGATCGAAGCCGAGCTTCAGCAGGCAGCAGACGCGGTTTTGGCCAAGTTTCCAACGGCTGCCCAAATCTCGCTTCGGGCGTTGGCGGGATACCCCGGGCTGTCGGTCGCCAGCTCTGAACCGGTGGTCTCACTGGTAAAATCCTCTGGCGGCGGTGACACAAGCCACGTTGAATTCGGAACTGAGGCTGGCGTTCTGTCAGACCTCGGCATCGCGACAGTGGTGTGTGGCCCAGGGTCTATGGCGGAACAAGGCCACAAGCCTGATGAGTTTGTTTCCGAGGAACAGTTGGTTGCTTGTTCTCTCATGCTCAGAAAAGTCGCGGATGAGGTGTTGATTGGCGTCTAGAGCAGATGTGTTTTTGATGAGGTCAGTCGCGAAGCTTCCGACAATTGACGCCCAAAACTGGTTCTGATGAATGCCGTCTGCTCTGAGAGGGGGCGATCCGGGATTGGCGTGCAGCCATCAACTTAACCCTTGTCCGTGCTCTTGGATCGGTCGCATATCTGTTTCCTACGACGCGAGTCGTCAGAGACTGTCGCGGAATAGGATGCGCCACGAGCTCGCTTCTGAACGACTTTGTCGCAGCGTTGGCGAGATAGTTTGACCATTCAATTGTTTCGAATCGATTGAGAAGTGGTATGCTGCACCGCAGAAATCGAGGCGCCACGATGTTCCGCCTGAACAGGTCAAAAGCTGTCGTCATCGGAGTGGCAAGCGATCGGTCGATCGCGTGGGGTAATGCACGCGCGCTGCAGTCGCAAAGCGAAGATGTCGCCCGGCCCTTTGAAAACCCGCGTACTCACCGGGACAGTCAATTTCGGTGCGCTGCAGTAAATCGTGCACCCACGTATTGCTTCGCGACCATTGAAGATGTCGGCCTGTGCAGCGTTTATTGCAAGCCGCGAGGCGTTCAATTTTATCAGGGGCATATACCCCATCGACGATGAAAACAGCATCGTCTGAGGAAGGATAGATCAATGGCTCGGAATTCACGCGCGAATGAAAAGGCATCGAACCTAGCAAATGGTGAAAACATAGCGGCCGTGAACAGCAATATGTCTGACGCGATTTCCAACGTGCTCGACCAATCTGGCGTTCAGTATGAAATTCTGTCTCGCGCCGCCACAATTCAGGCTCAGAAGATAACTGAACACCATTCGGATCGGGGGTTAAAACTGACAAACGAACTGCGAGGTCTTGCAGTTCAATTAACGCAGACGAAATCTGTTGGCTCGGCTTGGGCGGACTACGTCAAGGATGCTGGTCAGCGCGTCGCCTTGACGATGGACGCCTTGCGTGAGCGTGGCGATGTTTTCCTCGAACATGAAGCGGCCGGATGCCCGCCGGTGCTCGCCTATGACTACGAAGTGATCGTTGACGGGGCGGAGCTCGACCGGCCTTGCAACTATCAGCTATTGTGCATTGTCCCCCCGCAAGGGATCGACGTAGACGATCACAAACGCCCCTACATCATCATTGACCCGCGTGCCGGTCATGGGGGTGGTATTGGTGGTTTCAAGTCCGACAGCCAGGTCGGCGTGGCGCTGGCCAAGGGCCATCCGGTCTATTTTGTGAGCTTCGGCCGTGATCCGGTTAAAGGTCAGACATTAGCCGACGTCATGCATGCCGAGGCTGGATTTGTTCGAACAGTCAGCGCGCGTCACCCCAAAAGCCCGCAACCAGTTGTGACAGGAAACTGCCAGGGCGGTTGGGCGACATTGCTGATGGCGGCCTGCAACCCAGATCTGAACGGACCTTTGGTGCTCAACGGAGCGCCGGTTGCACCTTGGTCGGGTGAGGTTGGTGAAAACCCCATGCGCTACAACGGTGGTATGCTTGGTGGCACCTGGCAGCCGATGTTCTGGTCAGATTTGGGGAATGGCAAGTTCGACGGCGCCAATCTGGTGATGAATTTCGAGCAGCTAAACCCCAGCCGAAACTACTTTGGCAAATATTTCGATCTGTATCGCGATCCCGAAGCCGGCAGGCAGCGCTTCATTGATTTTGAGCGCTGGTGGGGTGGGTTTTTCATTCTGAACGAGGCCGAAATTCGATGGATTGTCGAACAGCTGTTCGTTGGAAACCGGCTGGTCAAGAATACCGCGCAACTGGAACCCGGAGTTCCCGTTGATCTCAAGGCGATCAAAGCGCCGATTTTTGTCTTTGCAAGCCATGGCGACAATATCACGCCGCCGCAACAGGCGTTGAACTGGATTGCCGAAACCTATGCGGACGAAGAAGAGATACGGGTACGCGGCCAGCGCATCATCTACATGCTTCATGATGAGGTGGGACATCTGGGCATCTTTGTTTCCTCCAAGGTCGCGCGCAAAGAGCACGCAGGCTTGGCGTCTACACTTGAGACGGTCGAGGCAATGGCGCCGGGTCTCTATGAGATGATCATTGATAACATTGAAGGGGATGGGGTCGATAAGTCGTTCGAAGTTCGTTTCGTCGAGCGTACGCTTTCCGATGTCGCAGCATTGGATGACGGTCGGCAGGATGAGACCAGCTTTGCCGCAGTGGCGCAAATGTCCGAAGTGCAAGCAGGAGCTTATGAAACCTTCGCTCGCCCGGCGGTGCAAGCCCTGTCGTCACCGGTGATGGCCCGGGCTTTGCGCGATGCAAATCCATTGCGTGCACAGCGCGCTGCGATGTCTTCGAATACAATTTTGGGGAAAGGAATCGAAACTCTGGCGCAGAATGCCAGAGCGCAGCGCGCTCCTGCCGATGCTGAAAATCCGTTTCTGAAATGGGAAAAACTCACCGGAGAATGGATTGAGCAGTCGATGGATTTTGGCCGTGATCTGCGCGACGCCTGGTATGAGGCGTCGTTCTACGCAATTTGGGGCGGGCCGTTTGCGTCTTGGTTCGGGCAAAGGAATGCAGCTCGCCGTACCCTGCCGGATCCGGCGACTTTGCGCGATCTGCCCGAGGTCAGCGCTGTGCTTGCTCATATGCGGCAAGGGGGTCTGCCCGAGGCGGTCATTCGTATGCTGGTTCTATTGGCTGACAGTCACAAAGGCTTTCGTGCCGAGATTTTACACCGTTGGGCGCATATCTTTCACCACGAAGCGCCGTTCAAGTGCCTTTCGGTCACCGACCGTCAACGTATTCTGCATGAGCAATCTCTGGTCGCCACTTTCGATCCGAAGGGTGCGGTCGAAACGTTGCCTTATCTATTGCCGGACAAAGCGCGGCGCACTGAAGCCGTCGATCTCGTCAAACACATCATAGGTGAAGTCCGAACGCCCTCTAAAGAACTGGAAGAGATGGCCAATCTGCTTGTGCGGGTTTTGGACTACAGTGGCGATGCTGGAACTGAGGCAAAGCCAGCGTCAGAGTCATCACCGGCACGACCCAGAAAGCGAAGAGTAAAGACAAAATCCAGTCTGAATTAAAACGATTTCATTGCTTTAGGCTGGAAACGTCTATTAACTTAGCGGCAACCAGATTTGCCAGATCAATATAAATCCCTCCGGCGCTGATGCTTTGGTGGGCAGCACGAAAGTGGAAAGAATTTAAACTCTTAAACATGCGACTTAGGGTAGGCGATGTCTCAGAGTCTTTTGAAGTATACACGTGTTTTGGAAATTGTCGGCGACACGATCAAGGTTCGTGTGCCGGTTGACGATGGTGGCGCACCGGCTGTTCGGTTCAATGATCTGGCGGTGATCGAAACGGTCGATGGGCATAAAACGCTGGCCCAGGCGATCTTTATCGACCGGGATGTGGTGACGCTGCAAGTGTTCTCGGGCACCAAGGGCATCTCGACCGAGGCGACAGCGACCTTCCTGGGTCACCCGATGCAGACGCCGTATTCCGCCAATATTCTGGGACGCGTTTTTGACGGAGCGGGAGAGCCGATAGACGGCGGCCCTGACCTGTCATCCGAACCGCGGATCGAGATAGGCGGGCCAACTGTGAACCCGGCCGAGCGGGCCGTGCCCAACAAGATGATCCGCACCGACGTGCCAATGATCGACGTGTTCAATACGTTGGTCGAAAGTCAGAAGATCCCGATCTTTTCGGTCTCGGGCGAACCGTTCAACGCCTTCCTCAGCCGCATCGGGATACAGGCGGACGCGGATATCGTGGTCTTCGGCGGGTTGGGGTTGATCTTCGATGACTACCACACGTTTCGGACTTCGTTTGAGGATGCAGGGGTGTTCTCGCGCACTGTGATGTTTGTCAATCAGGCCATGGACCCTCTGGTCGAACGCCTTCTGGTGCCAGACATGGTGCTGGCCGTGGCCGAGAAATTCGCGGTGGAAGAGGGTAAGCGCGTTCTCGTGCTTCTGACCGACATGACCGCCTATGCTGATGCGATGAAAGAGGTGGGCATCAGTCAGGAGCGCGTCCCTTCGCAGCGTGGCTATATGGGCGATCTCTATTCGCAACTGGCGCGACGCTACGAGAAAGCCTGTGATTATGCCAAGGGGGGTTCGGTGACTGTTTTGACCGTCACGACGATGCCCGGCAATGATGTGACCCATCCGGTGCCGGACAACACGGGCTACATCACTGAGGGGCAGTTCTACCTGCATTCGGGTGTGATTGACCCGTTCGGCAGCCTCTCGCGCCTGAAGCAGAACGTCATAGGCAAGACTACACGTGAGGATCACGGGCAGATCATGAACACGATGATCCGCTTCTATTCGGAAAGCCGGGATGCCGCGCAGAAGCAGGCGATGGCCTTTGATCTGTCGGACTACGATCACCAACTGCTGAAATTCGGCGCGCTGTTCCGCAAGCGGTTCATGGATATCAATGTCTCGATCCCGTTGGAGGACGCGCTGGATCTGGGTTGGAAAACACTGGCCGAGTGTTTTGCGCCTGAACAATTGCTGATGAAGCAAGCTCTGATCGACAAGTATTTCCCAAAGGACGGTGATGGCGCGGTTGCAGCTGAATAAGTCGTCGCTCGCCCGCGAGCAGACACAGCTGAAAAGCTATGAGCGGTTCCTGCCGTCGCTGGACCTGAAGCGCCAGCAGTTGATGGCCGAACGCGCCAAGGCACGAGAAGATGTAAAGCGTCTGGAAGACGAAGTGAGCGATCTGGCGCAACAGGTTGGCGCAAAGCTCCCCATGCTGGCGCAGAAGGGCATTGATCTTGATGGCTTGGTACAGCTGACAGACTACAAAGTCAAAGAGGTGAATGTCGTGGGCGTCAAGATGCCCGCCCTTGACCGGATTGAGGTTTCGGTTCGGCCGTACTCACGGCTGGCCAAGCCCCATTGGGTCGACGCCGCCGCGCAGTTGCTGCACGACATGATTGAGGCGCGTCTGCGGGTCAAAGTGGCGGAAGAGCGGGTGAAGATATTCGACAAGGCCGTCGCCACGATCACGCAGCGGGTCAATCTGTTCGAAAAGGTTCTGATCCCGCGCGCCAAGGCCAATATCAAGAAGATCCGCATCTATCTGAGTGATGAGCAGATGCAGGCCGTCGTGCGCTCGAAGATCTCCAAGCGCAAACATGCGCAGGAGGCCATGTCATGAGTGTTGCACGGCTTAAGAAGCTGTCTTTGGTGGGACGGGCGGCGCAGAAGATCGAAACGCTTGAGGCGCTGCAGGCTCTGGGCTGTATGCATGTTCTGCCCCTGGCGCCGCCGCCGGCTGAGCCGGAAAAGGTCAACGAACGGGGCGCGCATGAAGCATACAAGGCGCTGCGTTTCCTGACCGATGTCCCCGAGCCCCGCAGGCAAATACAACGCGATCCTGAGTTCCAGATGAATCAGTTCGTCAAAGACGTGCTGGACCTGATGCAGCGTACGCGTGACATGTCGGACCGGCGGGATTTTCTGGCCCATCGAATTGCTCAGGTGCAGCCTTGGGGGGATTTGGATTTCCCGCCCGACGATGTGCTAGCGGGCAACCGGTTGTGGTTCTACCAACTGCCCCTAAAGCATCGGGATGCGTTGGAAGGTCTGGCGCTGCCTTGGGCCATTCTCGAACAGGATCACCGCTTCATCTATGCCGTCCTGATTGCGCCAGACGAACCGGCCGACGATATCCTGCCGGTCCCGCGCACGCATACCGGGTCTTTGCCGATCCACGAGTTGGAAGCACAGCTGGAAGAGGCAGAGATCGCGATCGAAGCGCTTGAGGCGGAACGGGTTGCGCAGACCCGATATCTAACGCTGATGCGGCGCAACCTGTCCGTAGCTGAAAGTGCGGCGGAGTTGGCCCACGCGACCCAGAAGGTCCGTGACGAAGAGGCGATGTTCACCCTGCAGGGCTGGGTGCCAGAAGATCGGATTGATGCGGTTCTGGAGATGGCGGGGGCGAAAGACGCCGCCGTTCTGATCGAAGACCCGGGCGCCGATGACACCCCTCCCACATTGCTGGAGCAGCCGGAACAGCGCAGCGCTGCTGTGGACTTGGCGCTGTTTTACCAAGTGCCGGGCTACAAGGACTGGGACCCGAGCGTGATCGTCGCTGCGTCTTTCGCGTTCTTCTTTGCGATGATCGTGGCAGATGCTGGATACGGGGCCGTCATTCTGCTGGGCCTGTTATTGTTCTGGAAGCGTTTGGGCGGGACGGTCAGCCAACAATCCTGGAGGCGCTACGGCGTGATCGTCTCGGTGGCGACCATCCTGTATGGCGTTCTGGTTGGCAGCTATTTCGGGGTCGCACCGCCCGATGGGTCCCTTCTGGCAAAAGCAAAACTGTTGGATCTGAATAACTTCGGCGCGATGATGATGATCTCGATTGTTGTCGGTGTCTTGCACCTTGTGCTGGCCAACGCACTGGCCGCGCGCGCGGCATGGGGGCAGCGTAAAGCGGTTGCGAACCTGGGTTGGATCGCGGCGCTGATCGGCGGGTTCGTCCTGTGGCTCAGCTACATGAAAGGCCAATCAGCAACGCCGGGCGCGATGATATTGGGCGCGGGTCTTTTGGCGATCCTGCTGTTTACCAGCGAGAGGCAGATCAAAAAACCAATCGACTGGCTCTGGCGACTTATTGACGGTGTGCAGGGTCTTGCCGGGGCCATGGGCGCATTCGGAGATGTCCTTAGCTACATGCGTCTATTTGCACTCGGATTGGCCTCGGCCTCGCTTGCAATCACTTTCAACGATCTGGCCGTCTCGGTGATCCACGCGCTGAAAGGGCCGGGCATTTTGTTCGGCCTGCTAATCCTGATCATTGGCCACATACTGAACTTCGCCCTCGCCATGATGAGCGGCGTCGTCCACGGGTTACGTCTTAATTACATCGAATTCTTTAAATGGGGCCTACCGGACGAAGGCATTGTTTTTCGTCCGTTCGCCCGCAAGGAGGTTCAGGAATGAATGAGCTTGTTCTGACATTGGGTTGGCTGGGCATCTACGCCCCCATGGCGCTGGGCGCGGCGGCCAGTGCGATTGGCTGTTCGATTGCGGGCATGGCCAGTATTGGTGCGATGACCGAGACGGAGGGCGGCTATGGCCGGTTCGTCGGTGTCTCGGCCTTTCCGTCAACGATGGTGATCTACGGGATCGTCATCATGTTCACGCTCAACCGCGATGTGACGCCGGAAAACGCGGGTGGGCTGTTCGGGATCGGCATCCTGTCAGGCATCGCGCTCATGTATTGCGGAATCTGGCAGGGTCGGGCCTGTGCCGCCGCGATTAATGCGACCAAAGAAAAGCCTGAGATTTTCGGCCTGTCCTTGGCTCCGGCGGCTATTATCGAAGGCTTTGGCGTCTTCGCCTTCGTCTTCGCCCTCGTGATCAGTGCGGGGATCAGTTGATGGCACAGGATGGCATGATCTCGCACGGCGTTGACGCGCTGATCGACAAACTGCGCAGTGATGGGGTGGCCGCCGGGCAGGCGGATGCCGAGAAGCTGAGGGCGGATGCCAAGGCCGAAGCGACCAAGATTCTGGCGGACGCCAAGCGTGAGGCGGATGCCTACCAGAAAAAGGCTCGCAGCGACTCCGACAGCTATCGCGCGGCAGGCGAAGAAGCATTGAACACCGCCATGCGGGACGCGGTTCTGACCATGAAGGCGGGCTTGACGGATCGGTTTCGAGAGGACGTGGCGCGCCTCGTCACCAAGGAAATGGCAGACCCGGACCTGCTGAAACAGATGATCCTGGAGGTTGTCGGGCGCGCGGCTGAGGGCGCCAATCTCGAGGGCAAGGTTCAGGTCATCCTGCCCGCAAAGGTCGCCACGCAAGAGGATATCAAGCAAAACGCTGATGACATCCAGTCCGGTAAGCTGACGAAATACGTACTTGGCCTGACCGCCGAAATGCTGCGCGAACAGGTTGAATTGCATGCTGCGGACGATGCGCAGGATGGTATCCGTGTTCGGGCCGAGGATCAGGGCGTCGTTCTGGACTTAACCGACAAAGCCGTGGCCTCGTTGCTGATGCAGCATCTACAACCTCGCTTCCGCGCCGTGCTGGAAGGGGTGATCCGGTAACATGTCGGACCCCGACGCCTATATCGCTTTGATCAGCAGCCTGCCGGGCTCGGAACGGTTGTTTGTCGCCAAGCAGCCACCCTTGTCGCGCCTGCGCCTTGAGCGGCGTTTGACGGCGCTGACATCCGAGGACGCGCGCGTTTTGAAGGCGTTGGAGCATGCCCTGAATTGGAGCGGCTATGACATGGACGTGACGGATGCTCAGGCCATGAAGCGATGCAAAGAAGCACTGGAGGATACGCAGCAACCAACTCTGCGGAAGATCCTTGTGGAACGCATGGATCTGCGCACCGTCGTTGCCGCGCTTCGCCTGCGTAAGCAAGGCGGTGGTGCCCCGTCAGGGGTGTTCGGCATGGGCCGTTGGAGCCGGCACATCCCCGAGAATTGGGGCGACCCGCACTTCCGTCTTGAAGGTGCGATGCCGTGGATCAAGGACGCGAAACAGCTGTTGGAGGCCGAAGATCCACTGGGCCTGGAACGGTTGCTCTTGTCGGTCAGTCACAAGCAACTGAAACGACACGCATCTCGTCACTACTTCGATTTCGAAGCCGTGGCGATCTATGTGCTGAAATGGAACATTTTCGACCGCTGGGCGCAAAGCAACGCGCAGGACGCGGCCAAGAGATTTGAGCATCTGGCGCAACAGGCCATGGCCGATGTCGCCGATATCGATTTTGAGGGAGCATACGCATGACCGCCCCAACACCCGCCACTCAGACCGCCACAGCCCGCGTCGTTTCGGTGCAGGAGGGGCTTGTGCAAATCCAAGCCAACGCTGACGCCTCGGGCCAGCCCGGACAGCTGGTCAAGAACGAAGTCGTGTTCATCCTTCCAACGCGCCCCGGCCCAGGCGGTAGGCAAGAGCGTCTAAAGGCCGAAGTGTTGCGCGTGCGCGGTGATACAGCGGACGTGCAGGTCTATGAAAGCACCGACGGTGTCGCGGTCGGCGATCCGGTAGAACAATCGGGCCAGTTGCTGTCGGTCGAACTCGGGCCGGGCTTGCTGGGGCAGGTGTTTGATGGCTTGCAATCGCCGCTGCCCAAGGTGGCCAGCGAGTTTGGAACATTCCTGCCGCGCGGGGCAGACGTTGCCCCACTCGACGATCAGGCAAAATGGTCATTCACGCCGTCGGTCAAGGTTGGGGATACGGTCACAGCAGGCGACAGCATCGGAACGGTGCCCGAAGGCCACTTCAGCCACAAGATCATGTTGCCCTTCAATTGGACGGGCGACTACAGGGTCGTTTGGGTCCAGAAGGGCGCGGCCACGATCCACGACATCGTTGCCCGGCTGGAGGATGAGCAGGGTGGCGAACACACACTCACCCTTTCGCAGAAATGGCCAGTACGTCGCCCCTTACCAGAGAGCATCCTCAAGCGCGCCCTGTCCGAACGCCTCTATCCAACTGAGCCAGTTCTGACCTCGCAGCGATTGATTGATACGTTCTTCCCGATCGCCCGCGGCGGGACAGCCTGCATTCCCGGCCCGTTTGGGGCAGGTAAGACGGTGCTGCAAAACCTGATCGCGCGGAATGCCAAGGTAGATATCGTCATCGTCGTTGCCTGTGGTGAACGCGCCGGTGAGGTGGTCGAGACCATCCACGAATTCCCCAAGATGACCGACCCGACCACCGGCGGCAGCCTGATGGATCGCACGATCATCATCTGTAACACCTCCTCGATGCCGGTCGCCGCGCGCGAGGCCTCAATCTTCACCGGCATTACGTTGGGCGAGTACTACCGACAGATGGGCTACGACGTTCTGCTGATCGCCGACAGCACCAGCCGTTGGGCCCAAGCGATGCGCGAAACCTCTGGCAAGCTTGAAGAAATCCCAGGCGAAGAGGGGTTTCCGGCTTATCTGGAAAGCTCGATCAAGGGTTTGTACGAACGGGCTGGCGCGTTGAAAACCAATGATGACGATCTGGGCAGCTTGACCCTGATCGGGACTGTTTCACCTGCTGGAGGCAATTTTGATGAACCGGTCACGCAGTCCACTCTGTCTACCGTGAAATGTTTCCTCGGCCTGTCCTCGGAGCGGGCCTATAAGCGGTTCTATCCAGCCGTTGACCCGATGCTCAGCTGGTCGCGCTACACGGATCAGCTTTCCGACTGGTATGACAAGAACGCGGAACCCGGTTGGACGGGTAAGGTTAGGGACCTGCTGGCCTTGATCGAAAAAGGTGAGCAGGTCGACCAAATGATGCAGGTCACCGGCGAAGAGGGTGTCACCATCGAGGACTTTGTCACCCAACAAAAGGCGCTGTTTGTGGATATGGTCTACCTGCAGCAGGATGCTTTTGACCAGGTGGACGCAACCGTGCCGCTGGAGCGGCAAAAGATGACCTTCAAACTGGTCTACGATGTCACCCAGTCGAGTGCCGATTTCGCCGACAAAGCCGAAGTGCGGCAGGTGTTCACGCAACTCACCGGATTGATGAAAAACTTCCACTACGCGGCAGAGAACACGCCGGAATTCAAGTCAATCTGGCAACAGATCACCGATCTCTGTCATGAAAAATTCGGAGTCTGACGAGTTGCTGGCCATTGAGGACGGAAAGCCGACTGCTGAGGACAATGTACGTGAGTTTTCGGGCTAGCTAAAACATCGTTCCCAGCGCTGTTGCAAACTTTTGACAACCGAAAGTGTCTTGGCTAGCCGGAGCATGACTTTCGAGGTCATCGCGTTGAAAGCCCATCCATGATTCCGTCAAAAGCACTCAATATTCGAAGAATGCTATGCGCGAGGACCGTATCGTATGCGCGTTTTGTTTTCTTTGGCATCGACCAATTTACAGGCAGATGGATGGATAAACCTCGGCAAGGTGCGCAAATGGATTTTGACTTGTTTGACAGAGCTACTGCTCTGGCGAACAATTGGCATTTGACGAAGCCGAGCCAAGCACAACGACCATGAGCCAGAATTTCTCCCGGCGACTGACGGATTTTCTGATCCGTATCTACCCGGACCACGATCATTCAGAATTGTCCGAGCAGATTGTGCAAGCGTTCTGGCCGTCCGGCCACCACCAAAGAAAGCAGGGGCGAAAGCCCGGCAATGGTCTTTGGTCGGAGCGAGACAGTGTTCTGATCACTTACGGCAATTCCATCGAAGATCAAGTTCATAAACCGCTGGACCTGTTGCACGATTTTCTTGTGCGTCATCTGCAAGGGGTCGTGAATGGCGTGCATATCCTGCCTTTCTTTCCCTTCACATCCGATGATGGGTTTGCGGTTTCGGATTACTACAGCGTCAGCGCGCAATTGGGGGATTGGCCGGACATCACGCGCATCGCGGATGATTTCCACCTGATGTCGGATCTTGTGCTCAACCACATGTCTAGTCAGGGGCTATGGTTCAACAACTACCTGCAGGGAAAACCGCCGCATGATAGGTTCTTCTTCGAAGCCAAGCCCGAAGATGATCTGCGGCCGGTGGTACGGCCCAGAACCACGCCGCTTTTGCGTCAGGTGGAAACGAGCCGTGGCGACCGTCACGTCTGGTGTACTTTTAGCCACGATCAAATCGATCTAGACTTCCGCAATCCTGAGGTTCTGATCGAAATGCTGCGGATCATCCGACTGCATATCGACAAGGGCGTGCGCATCCTGCGGCTGGACGCCGTGGCCTTCATCTGGAAAGAAGTGGGCACGAACTCGATCCACCTTCCTCAGACGCATGCCATCGTGCAACTGCTTCGGCTTCTTTGCGATTTCACGACAGAGACTGTCGTACTGCTGACCGAAACCAATGTTCCGCGTACAGAAAACTTAAGCTATTTCGGCAATCGGAACGAGGCGCATGCGGTTTACAACTTTCCCCTTCCTCCCTTGATCCTGCACGCCATGCAGTCTGGCACGGCACGATACTTGCGTGAGTGGCAGGCGGCCATGCCCCCGGCGCAATTGGGGTGTGCTTATCTGAATTTCACCGCCAGCCATGATGGTATCGGGATGCGGCCCGCAGAAGGGCTGCTGCCACCCGAAGAAAAGACGCGGATGATCGACACCGTGCGAAGGCTGGGCGGGCTGGTTTCCATGCGCGCCTTACCGGATGGTCGCGAAGAACCTTATGAATTGAACTGCGCCTTCTTCGAGGCCATGCGCGCGACCTTTGACGGCGAAGACCAATTTCACTTGGCGCGTTTTATCTGTTCGCAGACCATCGTGATGTCGCTTGAGGGTATTCCCGCGTTTTACATCCATTCACTGTTGGCTACCCCCAACGACCATGAGGCGGTTGAACGTCGCAGGATGAACAGGGCGATCAATCGGCATCGCTGGCACTATCCGGACCTGTTGTCAAAACTAGCCGACCCCGGATCGGATCAATCCCGAGTGTTGTCGGAAATGTCGCGCCGGTTGCGCATTCGCGCGCAGCAGTCGGCGTTCCACCCGAATGCGACGCAGTTCACCCTGCGGCTTGACGAAAGGGTTTTCGGCATCTGGCGGCAGAGCCTGGATCGAAGCCAATCCATTTTCGCCCTTCACAACGTGTCTTCGGATCACGTTCAGATCAACCCGACAGAGGTGAACCTGATTGCCGAAGAAACGTGGATGGATGCGCTGACCGGCGAGGTTTTTGGCGCCAACATGTCCGAATTCTCGCTGGCGCCTTACCAGTGTCGCTGGATCACGAACGCCCCTGCGGTGTGAACTCTTCCAGATCCAGAGCGACCGCTTCGCTCAAGTGGTGCAGGAACTCGGCATCTGCGGCATGGACCCGGTTCCATGTCGGGATAAAGGGCGTTTCATGGGGGTTTTCCAAAAAGACCCGACCGGCGCGGATGATATTTTCGGCAAACAGCTCAATCGACTTTTCCTCAGTATGGCGATCAAGTGCCAAGCCGTTCATCTTTGCATCGGTATAGTACCCCTCGAGCAAATCCAGAGCCGAGCGATAATAGGTCGCCTTGAGCGTGCGGAACGTGTTGGCGGTGAACACGGTGCCGTCTGCGGCCAGTTTGCGGAAAATGGCCTTGCAAATGTCGGTCGACATCCGGCTCAGCCCTGTGTTTGCATCTTCGGGCGACAGCTTCTGATGCTTGTGATCGTAATTGTCGGCAATCTCGACCTGGCAGACGGATTTGGGCGCGAGGTTCCTCCAGGCCTCAGATAGAACGCCGATTTCAAGCCCCCAGTCGGACGGGATGCGCAGATCGGGCAAGGTTGGTGTGCGAATGGCAAACTCGCCTGACAGCGGATAGCGGAAGCTGCGCAGGTAGTCGATGTAGTCCCGATCTCCGATCACCTTTTTCAGCGCGATCAGCAGAGGGCTGACCAGCAGCCGCGTGACACGGCCGTTCAGGTTGCCATTGCCGATGCGCGGATAAAAACCTTTTGCCATCTGGAACGGGAAGGTCGGGTTGACCACAGGGTAGACCAGCCGATCCAGCATATCCCGTTTGTAGGTCACGATATCGCAGTCATGGATCGCCATGACCGAGCTGTCGGCGCAGGCCAGCAGATAGCCGATACAGGACCAGACGTTTTTGCCCTTGCCGGGTTCCTGTGGTGCAAGGCCAAGGTCGCGCAGCCGGTCTTCCAGCTGCAACATCCGGGGGCTGCTATTCCAGATCACAACATGTTTCTGGGGCAAACGCTCAAAAAACGCTCTGGCGCTTTGGTATTGTTCTGCGTCGGCCTGATCTAGCCCGATGATAATGCGATGCAGGTAGCTGACCTTGGACAGCTCATCGATAATCCCCGTAAGGGCCGGACCTTCCAGTTCTGAGTAGAGACAGGGCAGGATCAGCGTCACCTTACGCGTTTCGGCAAAGACCGAGATTTCGTGCACCAGATGCTCGGCCGGGCGGCTTCGCAGGTTGTGAAGCGTGGTGATGTTTCCGTTTTGATGGAAGTCTGCCATTTGGGCTGCCTGTCTTGGTTAACTGTCTTTGTGATCGGCTGCGGTGAGGGTCAGAATGGCCTCGGCCCAGCCTTCGGGACCTTCACGTGAGGTTCTGAGGATCCGCTGTTCGGTTTCTGGCGCCTGGACCGGAATGGGTGTACCATGCCGGTTTGCGACAACGACGCCGGTTTCGGCGGAAAGGATCATTTCCAGATCGTTTGGTGCATCGCCGAGAGCGATGATTCTTTCGGGTTTCAACTGGCGGATCACGTCGGACATGGCATCCGCTTTGGTCTTTCCGAACGACAAAGTGAGAAATCGACCGCCTTGCCTGGCTTTTAGACCGTACCGCCCGGCTTCGGAGATAAACCCGTCAAGATCTTCTGGCGCGCCCTCCCACACGCCCGGTTCGCTGAAATGCCGATCCTGGGCTTTCTCTGCCTCGACGAGATCAAGGCCGGTCCTGTCGCTCACCTCCTGCACGCTCATATCTGCAAAACCGCGAAAGCCGGGTTGGAGGTGTTGCAGGATATTCAGAATGTTCAGATATTCAGAGGGTCCATCGGTTTCTGGGTGGCCCGGTGTCAGAATGCCAGCCCCATTTTCGACGATCGACGGCATGTTCGAAAAGCCTATGGCTTGGCGCAAGCCAATAATCTCGGCAGCGGTTTTACTGCTGGCTAGCACGAGCCCCGCGCCAATGTCCCTAAGCCGCTTTAGCGCGGGTTGTGCGGCGTCCCAGCTATAGTCTTGATGGTTCAGCAGAGTACCATCGAGATCGGAGAAAACCAGAAGTGGCAGGCGTTGGAGCATGGCTTCTGACTAGCATCCGAGATTGCGCGGCTACATCTCAAATCAGAAGAAGACGCGAGTTTTCTGTTTAAAAAAACAGCATACAGGCGAGAACGATTAAGAATTAGGCAATTTAGGCCGGTAAGTTCTGACTTAACCCGCTCCCATGCGCACTGGACGGGCGGTAAATGAAAACGGATAAAACTAAGAAAGCGTATCCGGGCATTGAACTTTGTGTCTGTTCCGGATCACCTGCACGACAGCGCGAGCGAAGGAAACCGACCATGCCCAGCAATGTAGAACCGAGCATCCGCCAGCTCAAAGCGCTTGAGGCGGTTGCCCGCACCGGCAGTTTCACGGCTGCGGCAGAAGAGTTGGGCGTCTCTCAACCCACGGTTTCCAACCTGATCGTCGCCTTGGAGCGGCAAACCGAGTGTCGCTTTTTGCGGCGGGGCAACAAAGGTATTGAAACCACCGAAATGTTCGAAACACTGCGTCCACAGATCAAGGCTCTGCTGGCGTTGAAGTCCGAGGTCGATCTGGCGATTGGCGCGCGGAAAGACCTGAAGTCGGGCAGCTTTTGGGTGGGCTATTCGACCTATCAAATCGCCATGCCTCCAATTGCCCGATTTATTCAGACCCATCCGCGTGTCACCCTGAATGCACGTGCCATGGCCAGCCTCGACCTGCTGCCCTTGCTGCGCACGGGTGATCTGGATGTCGCCTTTGTCACCGCACTCGAACCGCTGGAGACGATGCATTGCCAAAAGGTCGCCTCGTTCCGGATCGGCGTCGTCGCCCAAAGCGAAGGTGCATTGCGAGACGTCGAGACCCTTAGTTGGGCGGATGTCGGGAAACTGAGACTGATACAGCGGGAGCCGAATGCCGGTACGCGTCAGATCTTCGAACGCGCAGCCTCAGAAGCTGGTATCGCGCCGGATACCATTCTGGGCCTCGGCTCCTGGGGGTCGATCACCTCTCTGGTTCGGGCTGGCGTGGGCGAGGGGGTAGGCTTCGAATCGGAATTGGTGGCTTCCGACAAGGATCTGAAATTTATCCCGATTTACGATCAAAAGCTAAGCGCTCATCAGTTTTTGGTTTCGATGCCTGCGATGGCTGCGTCAGCCACCGTCCGGCAATTCTATGAAATTACTCAAGAAACTTTGGCGAGCGTTAACGAATAGGAGTAATATAGTTAAAAGCTATAAACGCTCACTCATTATTAAATTGTTACAATAGCCCCTTAACCGGGTCGTCGAACAAACCTGGAGGTTGTCATGACGATCCGTCATATCCTGATGTCCACTGCCGCGACGATGATTGCGGTTCCCGCGTTGGCAAATTGCCCTGTCGCCACCGTCGCTGATCCAATGGGGCTAGAGCCCGCGTTCCCGCAGCAGCTGGAACTGGCCGAGCTGCAATCGACCGCATCCTGCAACCTGGAATTCTCGGAAAATCCCGCGATTACCGAACTGAACAGCAAAATCCTTGGCAACGCCGACCTGGCCGCTGTTGCAGACCGCCTGCCGGCCGAGCCTCTGGTCGTGATGCCCTATGAGAGCATCGGCCAGTATGGCGGCGCGATCACCGGCATCTCGAAAGCGACGGAGTCGGGCACGTCGGACCTTCTATCCGTGCGTCATGTGAACTTTGTGCGCTATGCGGATGACTTGCAGACGGTTGTGCCCAACGTCGCCAAGGCTTGGGACTGGAACGAAGACAAAACCGTTCTGACGATCACGCTGCGTGAAGGCCACAAATGGTCTGACGGCGAACCCTTCAGCGCCGAAGACGTTGCCTTCTGGTACAATGATCTGCTGCTGAACACTGACATTCTGGAAAAAACCCCGGATCGCTGGCTGTTTGCAGGCGAGCCGATCAAGGTTGAGGCGGTCGACGACGTGACCGTCCGCATGACCTTCCCGGTGCCGACGCCGGGCATTCTGAACCGCTTTGCCGTCGACTATGGCCAGCCGTTCCAACCCAAGCATTTCCTGGGCCAGTTCATGCCCAAATACAACGAAAACGCCGATGCGCTGGCGCAGGAATACGGTTTCGCCAACGGGGCCGAGGCAGTTGATTTCTACTACGGCGGCTCAGATTGGAAAGACGTTCCATCTCCGCTGCTGAAAGACGCCGACAAAGCAGCCGCCATCGGCCGCGCAGTAGTGCCGACACTGGAAAGCCACATCGTTGTCGAAGAGACTTCGGAAGGCCGTAAACTGGTAGCGAACCCCTATTTCCACCAGGTCGACACTGCAGGCAATCAGCTGCCCTATATCAATGAAATCGTTGAGAGCTATGTCAGCGAAAAGGAAGTTCAGAACCTCAAGGTCATGAATGGAGAGGTTGTCTGGAAACAGCAGGCGATCTTCCTGGAAGACTTCCCGCTGCTGAAAGAGAACGAAGCCAAGGGCGGCTACACAATCCAGTTCGCGCCGACCCTGGGTGAAAACGTGTTCTTCTCGTTCAACCGCACCCATAACGACGAAGTGCTGCGCGAAATCTTCAACGATGTACGCTTCAACCGCGCCATGTCGTTGGCGATGAACCGTGATGAAATCAACGAGATCGTCTATCTGGGTCAGGGCACTCCGATGCAGGGTGTGCCGGCGGAGCCCAAGACCGTGTCGTTTATCTCGGATGACGTGCTGAACAAGGACATCGCCTATGATGTCGAAGGCGCCAAGGCCCTTCTGGCCGAAATGGGCCTGAGCGACAGCGACGGCGACGGCACGTTGGAGCGCGCGGACGGCAAGCCTCTGGTCATTCGCCTGGTCTATTCCTCGCAAGGTGTACCGGTGAAAATGATGGAGCTGGTGCGGGACTACTGGACC
The DNA here is from genome assembly GCF_056541245.1 of Ruegeria sp. AI3. Classification (NCBI taxonomy): domain Bacteria; kingdom Pseudomonadati; phylum Pseudomonadota; class Alphaproteobacteria; order Rhodobacterales; family Roseobacteraceae; genus Ruegeria; species Ruegeria sp. AI3. The sequence goes on along the minus strand of NZ_JBQFYA010000011.1, from coordinate 73,118 downwards.
GCCGTGGGCGTGCGCGTTGACCTGAAAGAGGTTACCTCGGACGAATACCGCGCCTCGGGCAACAACAACGATCTGGACCTGACGACCTGGAAGTATGATGGCAATGCTGGCCCGACCATCTCGCAGGATACCACCGTTTTCGTGCCGCCCTTTGGTGACTTCTTCAACCCAGGCACCGGTGCCAAATGGGCCACATGGAAACAGACCGATGGTGCTGAAGGTGTTGAACCCCCGGCCGATATCCAGAAGCTGTGGGACCTGAGCGAGCGGTTCATCCAGGCTGAGTTCGGCTCGGACACCAGCAATGAAATCGGTGCGGAAATCGTCAAGATACACACTGACAACATGCTGAAGATCGGCACCGTCGGTGACATCGTTGCCCCCTTCCTGTGGCGCAACGATCTGCAGAACGTCAAACCCATCAAGTCGAAAACCTACGACTTCTACTGGACCTACCCCTACCGCCCCTCGCAGTGGTGGCTGGAACAGTAACCCCCATACGGGTTTGACATTTTCCTCCGGGGCGTTTGCAGCAGACGCCCCGGAGTTTGCAGTCCAAGCTGCAATCTCGGGACAGACGCATGCTCAGATTCACTGCAGAACGACTAGTAGGGATGGCCATCACGATGCTTCTGGTGTCGATGATGGTATTCCTGATCATGGAAATCCCGCCCGGAGACTACGCCGACCGCTACGCGTTCCGGAAATACTCGGGCACCGGGGTCAACGTAACCGAGGCCGATGTGCAGGCCATCCGTCAGGAGCTGGGTTTGGACAAGCCCATGCTGCTTCGGTATTTCGACTGGATCGGCGGTATCGTTCTGCGCTGGGATTTCGGGCAGGCATTTGCCTTTGAAACCTCGGTCACCAAGGTGATCGGTGACAAGGTCTGGCTGACCGCGGGCATCCTGTTCGCGACGCTGATCCTGACCTATCTGATCTCAATCCCCGTTGGGATCTACGCGGCCGTCCGGCGCGGCTCGGCCATTGACTACGGTCTGACGATTTTCTCGTATCTGGGCCTCGCGCTGCCGAACTTTCTGCTGGCGCTGGTTATGCTTTATTTCGCCAACCGCTGGTTCGGTGCGGATATCGGCGGGTTGTTCTCGGCCCAGTATCAGGACGCTCCGTGGAGCGTGGCCAAGGTCTGGGATATGCTGAAACATCTGTGGTTGCCCGCAGTGGTTTTGGCGTGGTCGGCAGTGGCCTATCAAATCCAGACCGTGCGCGCGACCATGTCGGATGAGTTGAACAAGCTATCCGTTACCGCAGCCCGCGCGCGCGGTGTGCCTGAGCGGAAGCTGCTGATCAAATACCCGGCCCGGCTGGCGATCAACCCGGTCGTCTCGACCATCGGGTTTGACGTGAACCGTATCTTTTCCGAGCTGCCGATCGTGGCCGTGGTTCTGGGCCTGACCGAGCTGGGTGAGCTGCTGCTGAAAGCGTATCTCGACCTCGACATGAACGTGGCGGGTGCGATCCTGCTGATGCTGACCTTTGCCATCGTCTTCATGAATTTCCTTTCCGATCTGCTGTTGGCGTGGCTCGACCCGCGCATCAAGCTGGGGGCGTGAAATGACCGATATGACAGATCCCGAAATGACCCCGGCCCAGCGTCGGGCTGCGGAAAAAGAACGTCAGCAGCTGCTGAAATACTACTCGGCCTCGCAATGGACCCTGATCTGGTGGCGTTTCAAAAAACATCGCGCCGCGATGTATGCCTCGATCGTGCTGGGGCTGATGGCGCTGGCCGGCTTGTTTGCCGAGATCGTGGCCCCCTATGGCCCGGTCACGCGCGATACGTCCTATATCGAAGGACCGCCGCAAATCCCGCGTTTTTGCGATGACAACGGATGCTCGGTCGTGCCCTTTATCAACGGCACCAAGACCGAGCGTGATCCGGTTACCCTGCGGGCTGTCTCGGTGCCCGATCCCGAGGTGCGCAACTATTTAGGGCTCTTCGTAAAAGGAGAACCGGTCAAGGTTCTGGGCTTTATCCCAACCGACCGCCACCTGATCGGCTTGCAGATCCCCGACGCCAAGATCCATTTCTGGGGCACGGATGATCTGGGACGGGATGTGTTCTCACGCACCATCTATGCCACACGCACCTCTCTTTCGATTGGTGTGATCGGCGTGCTGATTTCCTTCGTACTGGCGCTGATCATCGGCGGGATTGCCGGGTATTTCAGCGGCCTCATCGACAACGTCATCCAGCGCGTGACCGAGGTGATCCGGGTGGTGCCCATCATCCCGCTTTACATGGGACTGGCGGCCGCCATGCCCAAGGAATGGTCGACCACGCAGGTCTATTTTGCGATGACACTGATCCTTGGCCTCTTTGGCTGGCCGACACTGGCGCGGCGCATCCGGTCGCAGCTTTTGTCGATCCGGAATGAAGACTACGTTGTCGCGGCCCGACTGGCCGGCGCGCGCCCCAAGCGCATCATCGGTCAGCACATGCTGCCCAGCTTCACCAGCTTCATCATCGTCGATCTGGTGATCTCGTTCCCCTACATGATCCTGTCGGAAACCGCGCTGTCCTTTGTTGGCCTCGGCCTGCGCCCGCCATCGGTCTCGTGGGGTGTTCTGCTGCAACAGGCGCAATCGGTGCGCGCGATCGAGCAAACCCCATGGCTGTTCATTCCCGCCGTATTCGTGGTGGTGGCCGTTCTGGCCTTCACCGTGATCGGCGACGGGCTGCGCGACGCTGCTGACCCTTATGCGGAGGCGAAGTGATGGCAAACATCCTCGACGTCAAAAACCTGACCCTGTCTTTCCGCACCGATGAAGGGCTGATCCAGCCGGTGCGCGATGTCTCATTCTCGCTGGAGAAGGGCAAGACGCTGGGCATCGTGGGTGAAAGTGGCTCGGGCAAATCCGCGTCGACCAAGGCGGTGATGCAGCTGCTGCCCGGTATTGCCAGCATCGATCAGGGGTCCGAGATCAACTACGTCATGAAGGGCGGAAAATCCGTCGATCTGGCCAAGGTGCGCCCCCATGACCCGCGGATGGGCGTGATCCGCGGCGGTGAGATCGGGATGATCTTTCAGGAGCCGATGGCCAGCTTTTCGCCGATCTACACCATCGGCAACCAGATCATGGAGGCGATCCAGCTGCATCGCGGGCTCAACAAACGGCTGGCGCGTGAGCTGGCGATAGAGATGCTGGACAAGGTCGGCATCACCAACCCCTCCGCCCGCGTCGATCAGTTCCCGCATGAGATGTCGGGTGGCATGCGCCAGAGGGCCATGATCGCTCTGGCCCTCTCGGCGGGCCCGCAACTGCTGATCGCGGATGAGCCGACAACCGCTTTGGACGTGACCATTCAGGCGCAGGTTCTGCAACTGATGCGTGATCTGCAGGCTGAGCTGGGCATGAGCATGATTTTCATCACCCACGATCTGGGTGTGGTCGCTCAGGTCGCGGACGACATTGCAGTGATGTATAAGGGCGAGATTGTCGAGCGTGGCACCGTGCGCGAGGTCATCAACAACCCGCAACAGGCCTATACCCAGCGCTTGCTGGACGCGGTTCCGAGGTTGGACAAGGTCGTTCCGCCCGCGCCACTGAAGAAGGCCCGCAAGCTGATTGACGTCCACAATCTGGGCGTCGAATTCGAGGTGCGAAAGAAGAAGCTGTTCCGAACCGAGGTTGAAACGGTCCGCGCGGTCAGTGACATCACTTTCGACATCCTCAAGGGCGAAACCGTGGGCCTCGTCGGTGAAAGCGGATCGGGTAAAACCACCGTTGGACGCGCGATGTTGCGCGCCATTGATCCCAGCGAAGGCGAGGTGATCTTTCACCGCAAGAAAAAGGGCGATATCGACCTTGCCCACGCCTCCGAGGCCGAGCTTCGTGCGGTGCGCAGCAAGATCAACATGGCGTTCCATGAAGGCCCGGTTCAGTTGCACAACCTCGGTGGGAACCTGCTACGCAGCTTCCGCCCGGAAATGAGCCTTGTCTTTCAGGACCCGTATTCCTCACTGAACCCGCGCATGACGGTGCGCGATATCATCGCCGAACCGCTCGTGGCCTCAGGCCTGATGACGGACCGGGACCAGATCGACGAGCGGGTGCGCGAGATAGCATCACGTTGCAAGATCGACCTAGAACATTTGCGTCGTTTCCCGCATGCGTTCTCCGGCGGTCAACGGCAGCGGATCTGCATTGCGCGCGCCCTGGTGTCCAAGCCCAAATTTGTTGTCTGCGACGAATGCGTCTCGGCACTGGACGTGTCGATTCAGGCCGAGATTGTCGCGCTTTTGAAGGACGTACAGGCCGAACTTGGTGTCAGCTTTCTGTTCATCGCGCATGATCTGGCGGTGGTTGCGCAGATCTCGCACCGGGTGGCGGTGATGTATCGGGGGCGGTTCATGGAATATGGCCCGACCGACAAGATCTTTTTCAACCCGCAGCACCCTTACACCAAGGCGTTGCTGTCCGCCGTACCGCATCCTGATCCTGACGCCGAATTCAAACCGATCCGCTTTGAGGGCGATATGATCCATCCCGTTGCCTCGAATGGTCCAGACGGTGTGTCGCTGCGTATCCCGGACCAACCCTCGAACGAGCCGATCCAACTGGTGAAAGTGGAGGAGGGGCATTTTGTTGCCTGTCATCTAGACCAGCACGTGACCACGAAAAGGACCAAGGCGCTGGAACCCGCTTAGCCGGTCGAACCACCCTTGCGGAGGTCACTGGAAAACTGTAGCCACACCATAGCTCAAACCTATGTTATGGCAACCTTCATATAGAAGATGAATGACATGATTGATCACACCCAAAGACTGCCATCGCCCCATTTCGGCGAACCGTATCTGTTGACTCCGGGCCCGTTGACCACGTCGCTGCCGGTGAAAGAGGCGATGCTGCGCGACTGGGGCAGCTGGGACGCCGATTTCCGCGCCATTACGGCTGAGTTGCGTAGCCGCCTGCTGGATATTCTGGGGCAGGACAAAGCCCGCTATGGCTGTGTGCCTTTGCAGGGCAGCGGCTCTTACGTGGTCGAGGCGATGCTGGGCAGCTTTGTACCCAAGGACGGCAAGGTGCTGGTGTTGTGCAACGGCGCCTATGGCAAACGAGCGGTACAGACTCTGGGTTATCTTGGCCGTGACTACGCCGTGATCGATATGGGGGACTATCTGCCGCCGCGCGGGGATCAGGTGGCAGAGGCGCTGCAGGCCGACCCCGCGATCACGCATGTGCTGGCCATCCATTGCGAGACCAGCTCGGGCATCCTCAACCCGCTGCAAGAGATCTCGGACGCGACGCAAGCGGCGGGCCGCAAGCTTCTGGTCGATTCCATGTCGGCCTTCGGTGCCGTTCCGCTCGAGCCGCATGTGATCCCGTTTCAGGCCATGGTCAGCTCGGCCAATAAATGCATCGAGGGCGTACCGGGCTTTGGTTTTGTGATCGCCGAAACAGGTGCGATCAAGGCGGCGGAAGGCAACAGCCATTCGCTTAGCCTGGATGTTTATGCCCAATGGGCCGCGATGGAGAAAACAGGCCAGTGGCGCTTTACCCCGCCGACGCATGTGGTCGCGTCCTTCATCGAAGCGCTGCGCGCGCATGAGGCCGAGGGCGGCGTCGCTGCAAGGGGCGCGCGGTATCTTGAGAACCGCAAGACGCTGGTCAAAGGGATGCGCGCGCTGGGCTTTGTCACATTGCTGGACGATGAATGGCTGTCGCCGATCATCACCACCTTCTTCTGCCCAGATCACCCGCGTTTTGCGTTTCCGGATTTCTATAACCGCATGAAAGCGCGCGGATTTATCCTGTATCCCGGCAAACTGACGGCGGCGGAAAGCTTCCGGATAGGCCACATCGGACAGGTCGATGCGCATGTGATGCAAGCGGTCGTTGACACCGCAGCCGAGGAGCTGCGTGACATGGGGGTCGACAGTGCCAGACCCTCGGACGAAACACTCAAACAGAAACAGGTTGAACCTGCCTGACGAAAGGAAAGACAATGAGCAAATTCAAAGCCGCCGTGTTTGATTGGGCGGGGACAATGGTCGATTTCGGATCATTCGCGCCGATGGGAGTGTTTGTGAAGGCCTTTGCCAAGTTCGATATCGAAGCCACGATCGAGCAGGCCCGCGCACCGATGGGCGCGCCCAAATGGGATCACATCCGCTCCATGATGGATATGCCCGAAATCGCCGCCCAGTGGGAGGCAAAATACGGCAACGCGCCCACCGATCAGGATGTCGACAAAGTCTATGAGATATTTGTGCCGATGAACGAAAAAGTCGCCGCCGACTACGCGGATCTGGTTCCGGGTGGCAAAGCTGCGATTGATGATCTGCGGTCCATGGGCCTCAAGATCGGATCGACCACAGGATATACCCGGTCAATCATGGAGAACGTTCTGCCGGTTGCCGCCGCTCAAGGCTATGAGCCGGACAATCTGGTCTGTTCCGACGACCTGCCCGAAGGCCGCCCCGGCCCGCTGGGCATGTATAAGTGCATGGTCGATCTGGTGGCTTATCCGCCTGCGGCGATCATCAAGGTCGATGACACCGAGCCGGGCATCAAAGAGGGCGTCGCCGCGGGCTGTCTGACAGTTGGCGTGTCTTTGTCTGGCAACGCAGTGGGCAAGACACCGGAGGAACTGGCTGCTCTGTCCGCAGAAGAGGTTGACGCGCTGCGCCAGCACGCGACCAAGATCCTGAAGGACGCGGGCGCGGACTATGTGATCGACACGGTTGCCGATCTGCCCGCGCTGATCCGCGAACTGGACGGCGCAGAGGCCTGACGCCATGTTGAAGAAGGCTCCGCGCAATTTTCTGTTCATCGTCATCGATCAGTTCCGCGCGGACCTTCTTACCGGCGCTTTGGGTCAGCATGTGCCGCTGCCCAACATTCGCGCTCTCGCAGAACGATCGGTGCATTTCCGCAACCATCATACGGTTGTGGTGCCTTGCGGCCCGGCGCGTGCAAGCCTGCTAACGGGCCAATACGCCATGAACCACGGATCGGTTCAGAATGGCGTTCCGCTGCGGCGCGATATCCCCAACCTTGCAACGGCGCTGCGCACCATTGGGCGAGAGCTGTTGCTGTTCGGCTATACAGATACGCAGCCTGATCCCAAAGGCTTGCACCCGAATGACCCGGCGCATCTGTCCTACACGGGGCCGATCCCAGGGATCACCGAGGTTACCGAGATGCGCGAGGAAGCGTGGGAGTGGCTCGCCCATCTCAGATCGCGTGGATATGACGTGCCGGATGCGGGCGACCTGACCGCGCTCTACAGACCTAAGAACGATACCTTCGGAGGGCCAGCACTCTATGACGCGCAGGACAGTGATACCGCGTATCTGACCGACCGGGTTTTGGCACATCTTGACGTGCGCAAATCACAGCCATGGTCTGCCATGGTCACCTATATCCGGCCTCATCCTCCGTTTGTTGCCCCTGCGCCGTATAACGACTTGATCAACCCTCAGGGCATCTCGCCACCGGTTGAGGCCACTTTTGAGCATCCTTTTTTCGAAGCCTATCATTCCCGCCCAAGCGGTGCGGATATGTTCTGGGGTTTTGACGGAAAGCAAGATGCCATGACGCCCGAGCAGATCGCTCTCTGCCGGTCCACATATCTGGGGCTGGCTGCCGAGGTCGATCACCATATCGGTCGGATTTTTGAATGGTTGCGAAACGTGGGGCAGTTGGACGACACACTGATCGTGTTGACCGCCGATCACGGAGAGATGCTGGGCGATCTTGGTCTGTGGGGAAAGCAGACCCCGTTCCGCGCCGCCTCGCACGTGCCCCTGATGATCGGGCATCCGGATCTTGCGCCCGAAGATATCGACGTGTTGACCCAGTCAATTGACGTTGCCCCGACGGTTCTGTCGGCGCTTGGGGCGACAACGCCGCCCGAGATGCAGGGCAGCAACCTCTTGGCGCCCGACCGACCCGTCGGGCAAGGGGCCATGGTCGAGCTTGAGCTTGGATCAGAAACCGGCCAAGGGCGCTTTGAAACCGCATGGCAATGCCCACCTGATCATTGCCGCGCCCTCGCGTTTGAGAAAGACGGGTACCGGCTTGCGCATTTCGCAACGGATATCGCGCCGATGCTGTTTGATGTCGAAAATGATCCCGATTGCACCCGGAATCTCGCGCGGGAAGATCTGCCCCGACTGCATCACCTTCGGGCTGAGGCGCTGTCACACAGAATGAGAAAAGGCTCGGTCTGAGGTGACCTCGGGTCCTGACCCCCAAAGCTTAAAACGGTTGAAAAAGCAAAGAAATTAGCTCTGAGGTGGGGAATTTCGGAGCTTTTCAGAAATGCTTGCCGCAGTCTCAACAACCGACGCGGCCAAGGTTTCAAGCTTGTTGTCGGGGAATCTGGTGATGGGCCCAGATACTGAAACGCCAGCGACAACATTCTCCAACGAGTCGAAGACAGGCGCTGCGATACAGCGCAGGCCCGGAAAACGCTCTTCATCGTCGATCGCCCATCCCCTTTGCCGGGAAGTCTGCAGCTCGTCTTTGAGCTGTTGTTTGTCCGTAATCGAGTTGGGCGTCTGCTGAACCAGTGTCAGCGGGGCCAACAGCTTTTCAAGTGCCGCCTCGTCCATGTACGCCATGATGGCTTTGCCGACGCCGGATGTGTGAAAGTAAGCTGCGGTTCCGTTCTTGATCGAGGCGCGGATCGGGTTTTCGGATTCCACCTGAATCAGATACAGCAACTGCCCACCTTCCTCGATGGCGAGGTTCACGGTCTCTCCGGTTTCCTTGGACAGCTTGCGCATCGCGGCTGGCGCGACTTCCAGCAAATTCGAGGCTTCCTCAAACGTATTGCCGATCCGATAAGCCTGCGGTCCGACGCGCCACTTACCATGTTCGGCATCGTTAACCACCATGCCTCGCTGTTGAAGCGTGGTCAGAAGCCGGTGCGCCGTTGCCGTTGGAATGCCTGTCGTTCTTGCGATGTCGACAAGCGTCGCGCCCCGGGCATCTGCGACGGCAATCAGGACACGAATCCCACGATCCAGCGCCCCGACCAGAGAACCTGCGGGCTTTTCTTCATTCGCTTTCAGGCGCGGCCGTCCGCGTCTTGCAACTGTCTTTGGTTCGTTCATTTTTGGCGCGTTTGTCATCTGGCTTGTTGTGAAAAGAGTCTAGCTTGTTCGCAAGTGCAAAAAAATGAAAATAATAAATAACGCAAAATCAATTAGTTGCTCGTATTTTGACGCTCAAAATGAAAGAGTTTCCAAAATATTTTGAAAAATCGCGAATCTGGCTTATCGTAGATTCTATCCGCTGGAGGGCGGGTTTGGTGCCAATGCCGAAGGGATATCGGCGACGGCCCAGTCTAGGGAGGAAACATGACAAAATCTTTGAACCGCAGAAACTTTCTGCGTGGGTCCGCTGTTGTAGGTGCTGGTGCGCTTGCTGCTCCGGCTGTCCATGCGCAGGAAGGAACGACAATGAAGATGCAGGCAGCCTGGGGCGGCGGCATCTTTCTTGAGAACGCGCAATCCTACGTCAACCGAGTCAACGAAATGTCCGGTGGCAAACTGACGATCGAACTTCTGCCTGTGAATTCGGTTGTGAAAACCAGCCAGATGCAGGACGCGGTCCACCGCGGCGTTCTGGACGCGGCGCATTACGTTCCGGCCTACTGGTACTCGAAATCCAAAACAGCATCGCTATTTGGTACGGGTCCGTGCTTTGGGTGGTCTAGCCAAGAGGTTCTGGGCTGGGTGAACTATGGCGGCGGTCAGGAACTGTTTGACGAGCTGATGGGCATCCTTGGCCTGAACGTTGTTTCATTCTTCAACTCGCCCATGCCCGCACAGCCATTGGGTTGGTTCAAAGAGGAAATCACAAGCTCGGATCAGATGAACGGTCTGAAGTATCGCACAGTCGGTCTTGCGGCAGATGTTCTGCTTGAGATGGGCATGTCCGTTGTGCAGCTGCCCGGAGGCGAGATCCAGCCCGCGATGAAGTCCGGCCTGATTGATGCGGCCGAGTTCAACAACCCCACATCCGACCGCGACTTTGGTATGCAGGACGTGTCCAAACACTATCACCTGGCCTCGTTCCACCAGAGTCAGGAGTTCTTCGAGGTCACGTTCAACAAGGACAAGTTCAACGCGCTTGCGCCCGAGCTTCAGGCAATCCTGAAATACGCGTCCGAGGCCGAGAACTCGAACTTCTACTGGAACAACACCAAGCGTTACGCCGACGATCTGGTAACGCTGGCCGAAGAGCAGGGCGTCAACGTGTATCGCACGCCTGACAGCGTGATGCAGGCTCAGCTCGAGGCTTGGGATGTTGTGGTCGAAAGGATCTCGAACGAAGATCCGTTCTTTGCCAAGGTCGTCGACAGCCAGAAGGCCTATGCGAAGACTGTTATGAACTACCTCAACCTCAACCAGCCGGACTACAAGCTGGCGTATAAGCACTACTTCGGCTGAGGCCTGACACCTCATTGAAAACGGAAGGTCGCGCCGGTGCGCGGCTTTCTGAACTGCGGGCGGAACAGGCGAGGAACTGACCTTGATCAAAACAATCCACGCCATCGAAGGGCTAAGCCAATGGGTCGGCAAAGCCTTCGGTTGGTGCATCCTAATTCTGACACTTTCGGTGTCCTACGAAGTGTTCGTCCGGTATGTGCTGAACAAGCCGACCGTCTGGGCGTTCGATATGATGGTGCAGATGTATGGCGCCCTGTTCCTGATGGCCGGGGCCTATGCGCTGGCGCAAGACGCGCATGTGCGCGGCGACGTGCTGTACCGCCTGTTCTCGGTCCGCTGGCAGGCGCGGGTCGATTTCGTTCTGTATATCATCTTTTTCTTCCCCGGCATGTTTGCCCTGTTCTGGTACGGGTGGGAAATTGCCAAGGACAGCTGGCGCTACGAAGAAGTCAGCTGGAACAGCCCCGCCAGAATTCAGATCTATTTCTTCAAAACCCTGATCCCGGTTGCCGGCGTTTTGCTGATGCTGCAAGGGCTTGCCGAGATGGCAAGATGCTGGCTGGCGATGAGAAATGGCGTCTGGCTCGACCGTCTGGATGACGTGCGCGAGACCGAAGACATGCTGATGGAATCAACCGTCGACCGAATTCATACAACAGGCACCAAGCAAGGAGGTCGCAGCGATGACTGACCCACAAGTCGCCATCCTGATGCTCAGCCTCTTTATTGTACTGGTGCTGTTGGGCTTTCCGATTGCGTTCACACTGCTCGCCATGGGCGTCGCGTTCGGGTACTACGCCTACTACCAGTCCGCGCCCGAGAGCATTGCGGACATCTTCAACAACAACATCTTCTACCTGCTGAACCAGAACACCTATTCGGTGATGGAGAATGACACGCTTGTTGCCATCCCCTTGTTCCTGTTCATGGGCTACGTGGTCGAAAGGGCGAACATTGTCGACCGGTTGTTCTTTTCGCTCTACATGGCGGCCCGCAACCTGCCCGGATCTCTGGCGATTGCGGCTCTGCTAACGTGTGCGGTTTTCTCGACAGCGTCGGGGATTGTGGGCGCAGTTGTCACCCTGATGGGATTGCTGGCCTATCCGGCAATGGCCAACGCGGGGTATCAGCGCAGTTTTGCTTCGGGCGTGATCTGCGCCGGTGGCACGTTGGGCATCCTGATCCCGCCGTCGATCATGTTGATCGTCTACGCCGCCATTGCCGAGCTTTCTCCTCTGCGCCTCTATGCAGCGGCGGTCTTTCCGGGCCTCATGCTGGCGGGTCTCTACATCGTTTACGTCATGGTGCGTGTCTGGCTGAACCCGTCGCTGGCCCCCAAACCGCAGGAGGATGATGTTCCGCCAAAACGGCTGATCTACATGGACCTGCTGATCTCGTTCGTGCCGTTGACCGTTTTGATCCTGCTGGTGCTTGGCTCAATCCTCGGCGGTCTTGCAACACCGGCCGAAGCGGCAGCGATGGGTGCCTTGGGCGGGCTTGTGCTGGCAATGCTCTACCGGTCGCTCACCTGGGACAAGGTCAAGCAAAGTGTCTTCCTCACGGCCAAGGCCACTGCCATGGTGTGCTGGTTATTCGTGGGCTCGTGGACCTTTGCGTCGATCTTTTCATATCTCGGCGGGCATGACGTGATCGAGCATTGGGTTGTTGGTATGAACCTTCAGCCCTGGCAGTTCCTGGTGCTCGCGCAGCTGATTATTTTCCTGCTGGGCTGGCCGCTTGAATGGTCTGAAATTCTGATCATCTTCGTGCCGATCTTCCTGCCCATGCTCGAAACGTTTGGCGTCAACCCGTATTTCTTCGCGATGCTGGTGGCTCTGAACTTGCAGACCTCATTCCTGACACCACCGATGGCTATGTCGGCCTACTATTTGAAGGGGGTCCTTAAGAACCAGATCCAGCTGATGGAGATCTTCCGAGGTCTGATGCCCTATCTGGCCATCGTGATCCTGTGCATGGTGCTGATGTATCAGTTCCCCGGTATCGCGCTGTGGCTGCCTGACTACCTCTTCGGGGTCTGGGTGCCATGACCAAACATGATCTGTCATTGTTCCCGGCGGTTGAATCCGCCGAGGGCATTCGGGACGGGCGTATCTTGTCCGAAGCATTGGTTGAGGACTGTCTCAAACGCATCGAAGAGACCGACAGCACCATCCGCGCTTGGGCTTATCTGGATGCAGGCGTAGCGCTGGATCAGGCGCGTGAGCTGGATCGCATTCGCAAGGCCGGACGGGCGACAGGCCCCTTGCACGGCGTGCCCATCGGGCTAAAGGACATTGTCGATACAAAAGACATGCCCACGCAGCGGGGCACACCGATCTTTTCGGGTCGGCAGCCGGAGGCAGATGCTAGGCTCGTAGAGTGCTTGCGCGAGGCCGGCGCCGTTATCATGGGCAAGACCAAGACGACCGAGCTTGCTTTCATGCATCCGACCGACACCACCAACCCTTTTGATGCGACCAGAACACCGGGCGGCTCGTCCAGCGGATCAGCGGCGGCCGTTGCGGCCAGACATGTGCCTCTGGCCATCGGCACTCAGACCGGGGGCTCGGTCATCCGTCCGGCCTCATACTGCGGCGTCTATGGTTTCAAACCCACGCGCGGAATGATCTCGCGACATGGGGTTTTCAGGACGTCGGTCTCTTTGGACCACGTTGGGGGGTTCGCCAACACGCTGGAAGATATCGCTCTGCTGACAGACGTGGTCGCCGGATATGACCAGCGCGACCCCGCCAGCTTTGCCCGGCCGCGAGCGGATATGCTGTCCGGCGCGCAGGCCGAGGTTCTGGTCGAACCGAACATTGCCTGGCTCGATTTTCCGTTCAACGACCGCCTTGATGCAGATGCGCTTGAGGGGCTGAACGCCGTTATCGAGGGGCTTGGTGGAAGGGTCGAGCGTTTCTCGGTATCGCCGCAACTGGCCGATCTGATCACCGTTCACAAAACAATCTATGACTTTGAGATTCGCCAGAACATGGCCGAAATCTCGAATGCGCATTGGCCGGAGCTCAGCCCCGAGATGCAATCCGCAATCACCCGCGGCGGAGATATCAGCGAGGCCCAGTATGAAGACGCCTTGGCCGTCATGGCGTCCGCTCAGGGCTTCTTTGCCGAGTATTTCAATGAATTCGACGCAATCCTGGCCCCGGCAGCAACCGGTGAAGCCGTGCCGCTGAGCGCGGGCCATACCGGAGATTCCGTTTTCTGCCTCACTTGGACGCTGGCGGGTTTGCCCTGCCTCACGCTGCCTTTGTTGGTGGGGCAGAATGACCTGCCCATTGGTGTCCAGCTGATCGGCGCGGTCGAAGAAGACGATCGGCTTCTTCGCACTGCTTCTTGGGTTCAAAGAACCCTCAGAACGCAAGAATAAAAGGGAGAGTAATCCTATGTCACGACTGACAAATATTCTCATGGGCCTCATCGGCACCGGCCTGATGATGGTGTTCGTTCTCGGGCTTGCCCACAGTATCTCGACCGGGTTCGCCGGGTTCTGGGGCGGTTTTCCATTCTTGTGTATTGCGGTCTTCGTGATAGCCCTTGCGCTGTACAATTTCTGGGAAGACGCGATCAAAAAGGACTGACCCCATGAGCGATAGACCTGTTCTCTGGCTACCGCGTCGGGTGTCCGATGCCACGATTGCGCGCGCACGACAAGGCTATGACGTGATCCTGAACGAGGCCGACACGCCAGGCACTGCAGACGAGATCATCGCCATGAGCGCGAAGGTCGACGCGATGATGCCCTGTCACTCGGAACATTTCTCGGCCGAGGTCGTTTCAAAGCTCAATCCAAGGCTGAAGATTTTGGCGAACCATTCAGTGGGCGTAGATCACTGCGACCTTCCGGCGCTGGCGGCGAAGGGGATTGTTGTGACAAACACGCCTGACGTCCTGTCGGATGCCACGGCTGAGCTTGCGATATTGCTGATGCTGGGCGCGGCGCGGCACGCGGTCCGAGGGGATCGCCTGATGCGCACCGGTGCCTGGGACAGCTGGAGCCCGTCTTTCATGGTCGGCAAACAGGTCACCGGCGCTCGGCTTGGGATTGTCGGTATGGGTCGTGTGGGCCGCGCGTTCGCAGAAAAGGCGCGCGGTTTTGATATGGAGGTTCACTATTTCAACCGCAGCCGCCTGTCGCCTGAACAAGAGCAAGGCGCGACATATCACGACAACATCGACACGTTGTTGACGGTCGCGGATTTCCTGTCGCTTCATTGTCCTGCAACACCTGAAACTGTGAACCTTATGGATGCCCAAAATCTGGCAAAACTGCCTGGCGGCGCGGTTCTGGTGAACTCTGCGAGGGGCGCGCTGGTTGACGAAGACGCTTTGCTGGGCGCAATCGAAAGCGGCAAGCTGGCGGCCGCCGGTCTTGATTGTTTCAAGACCGAACCGGGTGGAAACCCAAAATTCGCCGCGCATGAAAACATCTTCATGCTGCCGCATATTGGCAGCGCCACAACCAAAACCCGAGACGCTATGGGCTTTCGTGCTTTGGACAATCTGGACGCCTTTTTTGCGGGTCAAATACCGCGAGACCTTGTGTAGTAGAGGATTTAACTAATGGCTAAACTTGCTTTTCTTGGCTTGGGAGTGATGGGCTATCCGATGGCCGGCCACTTGCAGGCTGCAGGCCACGACGTGACGGTTTTCAACCGGACGGCAGCCAAAGCCGAAGCCTGGGTTGCCGAACATGGTGGCTCAATGGCCGCAACCCCGCGAAAGGCGGCCGAGGGGGCAGAATTTGTCATGACCTGTGTGGGGAATGACGATGACCTGCGCAGCGTTTGCACGGGGGCAGACGGAGCGTTCTCGGGGATGTCGCAAAGCACTACGCTCGTGGACCACACGACCGTTTCGGCGAAAGTCACACGCGAGTTGTATGCGGCGGCGAAGGATCAGGGCTTGGGCTTTGTAGACGCGCCGATTTCGGGCGGTCAGGCTGGGGCCGAAAACGGTGTCCTTTCGATCATGTGCGGCGGGGATCAGTCTGTTTACGACGCGGCCGAGCCAATCATGCAGGTCTATTCGAAGATCTGCCGTAGGATTGGCGAAAGCGGTGCGGGTCAGATGACAAAGATGAGCAACCAGATTGCGATCGCCGGTCTGGTTCAGGGCTTGAGCGAGGCCCTGCACTTTGCCGAGAAAGCCGGTCTGGACGGGCGCGCGGTCGTCGAGGTTATCAGCCAGGGCGCAGCCGGAAGCTGGCAGATGGCCAACAGGTACGAGACGATGCTGGACGACCACTTTGACCACGGGTTTGCCGTGGACTGGATGCGCAAAGATCTGGGGATTTGTCTTGATACTGCAAATGAAACAGGGGCAAGCCTTCCGGTGACTGCGCTGGTCGATCAGTTTTACAAAGATGTTCAGAAACTCGGCGGCGGCCGCTGGGATACCTCGTCTTTGCTAAAAAGGCTTCGGGCTCTGGATTGAACAACACGCCTGCGATTTCGAGGCCTCTCGGCAGAGCGCTTGCAAAGCAAACCGAGGTAGGGTGGCGATTCGCCTGACACGCAGTCCAAGCGCCAGATGGTTCGCTAGCCCAGGCGCTTCTTGAACCTCAATGTTGCTGCCAGCAATCCGAAAATGGCAAAGCCGATCATCCACAGGATCTCCGAGCGCAGATCATAAAGCGAGGCGTCGCGCAGAACCACGCCTCGGATCATTTCCATAAAATGCGTGGCTGGCAGCACCTGTGCGATGATCTGTACCGGTTGAGGCATGCCGTCGAACGGGAACATGAACCCGGACATCAGGATGGACGGCAGCAGGATAAAGAGGGTCATCTGCATCGACTGAAGCTGGTTCTGGGCCAGCGTGGAAATCACCAGCCCCAGCGAAAGGCTGGCAATGATGAACAGCAGCGTCACCACCAGCAATGTGCCCAGCCCTCCGTTAATTGGGACGTCAAACAGAAGATGCCCAAGCCCCAGAATGATCGCGACCTGGATCAGGCCCAGAAAGATGTAGGGGATGATCTTGCCCAGCATCAATTCGATCGACTTGATCGGTGTGTTGATCAGCATCTCCATATTCCCGCGTTCGCGCTCCCGAACGATCGCGGCGGAGGTGAACAGGATCATCGTCATCGTCAAGATCACCCCCACAAGACCTGGCACGATATTGACTGCGGATCGCTGTTCAGGGTTGAAATACAGTGTCACTTCAAATGTCGGAACCTGCCGGTTAGCAGGCAGCCTTAGCAGTTCGGTCAAGGGCATTGTCCGCAGGGATTTGATTGCGCTTGCCACCATGGTGTCCGAGCCATCGACGATCCAATGCGCAACAGGTCGACTACTGGTTTGATCTGTTGAATTGGGCAAGCCAAGCCCAACAGACGGGCTGCGGGCAAGGCGCTGGCTAACGTCCGGAGGGATGATTAGCGCGGCCCGCACGCGGGATTGCGTGATCGCGCGCTCGGCCTCTTGTGGGGTTGTCAGTTGCTCGGTGACTGTCACGACCTGCGTGGCCTGAACCATCTGCGTCAACATGCGGGACAGCTCGGTTTGGGATTGATCAACAACAGCCACAGGCACGTGGCGCAGGTTGGTGTTGATCGCATATCCGAACAATAATAGCTGGATCAGCGGGATCATGATGACCATGGCGAAGGTCATCCTGTCCCGCCGCAGTTGCAACAGTTCTTTCCTGAGGACGGCTGCGATCCGGCGGGCCGAGATCATGGGTCTTCCCCCCGCGTAGCGCTGACAAAGACGTCCTCAAGATTTGGCCTCTGGGGTGTCAGAGACAGATCAGAGAACCCCTCAAGCTGGGCGCGCAGCATGTCCACCGGCTGAGGTTCGGACTTGTCCACCAGAACCCGCAAGCGAGAGCCGACCTGAGCGGTCGACAATATCTTTGGCGTGCCGTCCAGCTCATGTTTGACCCTACGCAGATCCGGGCCTTCGACCTCCACAACGTCGGCTTGAAGATCATTCATAAGCTGGCGCGGTGATCCGTCCGCTTTCTTGACACCATGCTGGAGGATGGCCAGGCGGTGGCAGCGCTCGGCCTCATCCATGAAGTGGGTAGAAACGATCATGGTCGCACCCTGATCGACCAGATCGAACAATTGCTCCCAGAACGTGCGGCGTGTTTCGGGATCAACGGCCGAGGTCGGCTCGTCCAGAAACAGCAGTTTAGGCCGGTGCAGGATCGTGGCCGCAAGGGCCAGCTTTTGCCGCTGACCTCCGCTCATGCTGCCGCTGAGTTGATTTACGTTGGTCGTCAGGTCGTATGTGTGTAGCAGCTCGTCGATCCGATCTTTCGCTGCTTTTGCAGGGATACCGTAGATTTCCGCCGCGAACCTGAGGTTTTCCAGCACGGTCAGGTCGCGGTAGTAGGAGAAGATCTGGGTCATGTACCCGATCTCATTCTTGAGCGGTTCTGCCGCTTCGGGCATGGATCGACCCAGAACCGAGATGGATCCGCTGGTCGGCGTCAGTAGCCCGGTCAGCATACGCATGGTCGTTGTCTTGCCGCAGCCGTTAGGGCCAAGAAACCCGTAGATCTGGCCTGTTCTGATCTCAAGATCCAGATCGTTGACGGCGGTGTTTGTTCCGAATTGCCGGGTCAGGCCGCGTGTCGACACAACGACATCTGTCATGGCATGGGAACCTGCACTGGAACGCCGGCAGGCAGGTCCGGCGACGCGGTGGGCAGATCAATTTCGGCTAGATAGACAAGCCGCGTCCGGTCATCTTGGTTCAAACCATAGTAAGGGGTGAAGGACGCGTCGTCGCTGATCCACCGGACCACGCCGTCCAGCGGGGCATCCAGCCCATCGACATTCACCTCCAACGTATCGCCGGGTTTCAGTTTCACGCGATGCGGTTCGGGTACATAGACGCGGGCATAGGGTGTCTGCCCCGTGACCAGAACGGCCACGGGGCTGCCGGTCGTCACCCGTTCACCAAGGTTCCAAGGCAACGAGTCCAAGACGCCGTCGCGTGTTGCGACAACGGTCAGATCCTCCAATACGGTCTGTTCCGCGTCAACCGACGCTTCGGCTGCGCGGACGTTGGCTTCGGCGACGGCGAGATCTTCGGGGCGGGTGCCGTTCTGAAGCTCTTTCAACGTTTCCTGAGCACCGACCAATTCGGCACGCGCAGAGTCCCGCAAGGCCAGATCATTTGCGACCTGCGCCTCGGTCACGACCGAGTTTTCAACCAAACGGGCATTGCGTTCATAGATTGCTTCAGCATCGGCCAATCGCGCGGTAGCCCCGGCGACCTTGGCTTGGGCAATTGCGATCTCTTCCTCGCGCGGCCCGACCTGCAGCTTCAAAAGGGTGGCTTTTGCTTTTTCCAGTTCCGCCTGAGCCAGGTTTAGCTTTGCGGTCTGCAATGTGGGATCAAGTTGAACCAGCGTATCTCCGGCCATGACGACCGAGCCTTCGGCAACTGGCAAATCGACGATGATTTCGCTGGCCGTCGCAGTCAATGCGACGCGGTCGCGTGCCAGAACACCTAGGGCCACGCTCGTATCCGAGGCAGAGCATCGGTCCAGAACCGCAGGCAGCATTGCCGCCAATATCAAGGGTATGGGGATCGACAAATTCAGCACGGGGTCCCTCCGGGTGTTAACCTCTGGTCGCGTTGGACGGTTTGTTGAACCATACAATCATGAAATCGGAATTGTATATGTTGTCTAGCCTTTCGCGAAGACCGCACCGATCATGCGATGCGTTGTGCCGGTTTCAAACCTTAAGCTTGTCCTGACACACCATTTACCTGCCATGCCTTCGGCAGTGTAGGATCAATGGGGTTCTCAAAAGCATCAAAAGTCAAAACGCGCGCTGTCATAGCGGGCGAAAAGAACATCGCAGTCATCAGACTCCTGACGAATGGGTCTGGGGAAATCCAGAATTTCAAACCCGTTCTTACCCATGAAAGAGACGAGCTCTGAGAACCTGTATCCACCCACACAACGCCGTTTTACATTCGCTTCGGCCAACACAAAGATAGCTCTTTTTGCGCGAGATCTACCCTCAGCCCGCACAGTTGGCGAAGGATCAGACGAGGTATCGATCATGTCATGGGCCGGTCTGGTTGGTGTTCAAGAAGGATGTTCATCAGCTTGTGGCTTATCACCTCGGGCGAGTGCATTTGCGCATGGTTCAAACAGGCCTGTCGCAGCCTCTGATACTCTGAGGTTTCCATCTGCAGCGATCGGATCATGGCGCGGATCAACCCTCGGTGCAAGCTTGGGTCATAGAGTGTTGTCTCATGCAGTTCCGGCGGCGTGATTTCCTTCATTTCGCGCAGGGCAGGGCCGATGATCGGTAATCCGAAACTTATGGCCAGTGAAACAGTGCCCGAGCTGAACAGCTCGGAATAGGGGGCTAGAAAGAAATGCGCGTTCGAGAAGATTTCGGGGATCTCTTCATCCGGGATACGGTCGGTTCTGAGCGAAATGTTCTTATTCCAGCCTAGGCGCCTCAGCAACCGTCTTTGGCTGCCGAAAGCCTTGCCGTACATGTTCAGACTATAGTCATAGTCCCGCTTTGTCAGCTTAGCGGCGGCGTCCCGGATGCGCTCTGCCCCTTTTTCTCCTCGAAACATTCCGAAGAACAAAAACGTGGTTGGTTTGCGATCCGGCATAGGGCGCGCCAGCGTGATGTCTTGCGGCTCGTACGACCCGAGGTAGCTTGGATGGGAAATCACATGAATACGGCTCGGGTCCGCCCCGTATTCCGAGATCATGTGATCGCGGGCATGGGGGGCGTGAACGTGGATGGCGTCGGGCCGTTTGACCAGTGATTGGCGGGCTTGGCGAAAACCGTCAAGGCTGATCACTTTGTGCGGGCGGGCGTTGTGAATGGTCCAGACCAACCGACCGCCCTGCGCGCGGTAGCTGTCAATCGACAGTTCCGCCTTGTGCAAAAGGTCCGTGTTGTTTTGCGCATCTGCGTCACGACCAAAGATCCGGTCATCCCAATGTAGATGGGTTACTGGGTGTTTGGCCGCATCCAAATTCAGAAGTGCGCCTTTGCCGCCGCCGACAAACTCGACCCTGTCCGTCGCGCAGCGATACATCAGATTGCGCTGATAGGGGTTTCCGTCGGCGGTCGGAATGTTGAGGACTTGCATAGGATTTCCGCCGTTCACAAGGACCTGCCGATTTCGTCTTGGGCGGGCGTGGCGTGATTCATTCTGGGGTTCGGCGAAACTGTCACTTGGCTCATATCTGCCCAGATCAAAGGGTCTGTTATCGATTGCATCCAACGAGATTGGCTGCTCGGCGTATGCAGGCTTGCTTGATGATGGGGGTGATAGCAACCCTTTTCTGCCAGCAACCTCGGTTCGGACCAAGCGCAAGGTTGCAGGGGGCAGGGGTCCCTGCTCAGTTATGGGCAGCCTGACCGTCGAACAGGGGTTTGCGGTTCCCACGGTGACGCTCGACAAGCTTCGAAATCCACTTGCCCTTTCCAGGCACCAACCTTGCCGTCAGCGGTCGAAAATCGATCGCCGCGCATTCCGGGAACAGCTCTTTGATCTCTTGCCTCGCTTCGGGCGAGATGGCCTGCATGGTCAGCGGCCCTAGAAAGAGGCTTTCCGTGGGCGTGCCGTTGGACCAGATGATCTCATGCTTATCGAACAGGATGTGGTGATACCGAACTCCACCAGACAGGTCGTCCAAAACATCGACACCGCTCAACGGCAGCAGTTTCTTCGCGGGCAGCAGGATATCCTTACAGTCAAACATCCGTTTGGCGATGGCTGAGGAAACCAAAATCCGGTGCTGAGGCGACACGATCAGATCGCGCTGCGGATAGCCAGGACCCAGCGCATTCGCCCTGATCACAATGGGTTTGAGGTGCGTTTTGTCCTCAAGTTGGTTTTGGCTCAGGCCACGAGAGCCAATCCAGCAAACCGGCCGCAGCCCGTTGTCATACGTCAGGACCTGATCGCCGACCTTCAGGTCCTCGACGCGAACAAGCCCCTCTGATGTTTCGATCAGTGTTCCTGATGCAAAACAGGGCACATCCTCGAATTCACCGCTCGCATTGGTCGGGCCAGTCACGACCTGATCGATTTCGATGGTGTTGTCACCATCCTCGTTCCAAGCTGCCGCGATTGCGTCGGTGTTGACGGTTAGGCCGTTGAACAATTCCAGCGGAACAAGGGCGCCATCGTTGGACTTCACGCCGAACAGGGCGATGGTCCCGTCCGGGTTCACCTCGAGCCGGACAACAGGATCAGTGTCCGAGTTTTGCAGTTGCCAAACGGCGGGCGTATTCACCTCGTATCGATCACCATCGGCAAATCGCACGGTTTGACCGGAGGTCCCGCTAATCTGGAACTGTAGCTCATTGGGTGCTCCGGCGGGGCCGCCGACAAAAAGATCAACACCGTTGATCTGCACGCTGAAGCTGTTGTCGAGCAGCCTGAAGTCGATGACAAACCCCCCGCCGGGGGTTGTGTCCGTAAATGTGGTAGATGCGCCGCCGACGATGCTGAAATCTGGCATTCAAGTCTCGTTTCAACCTGTAACCTGTTTTCCTTCCGTAGACGCGTAAACCCTTGCTTCTTCAAGACAGAAATTCGTTCATTTTGTGAAAAATTCGCCCCTGACGTCAGGTCCATTTGTTTTGGTTTTGCCCTAGACTGACGTGGGAATCCGCGGGCAGCGTCCTGACGCATATTTGGGGCGAGAGCGCGCGCCTCTCGATGGCGTGTCGTGCTCAGGCAGCCTCGTCCAGAGTGCGCAAAATCCAATCTCTTACCTTTCGCGCATCATCGGACAGAGGGGTTTTCTTGGACCAGACCAAATAGAACCCTTTGCCGGTCGTCCATTGCCAATCGGATCGGGCAGCCAGCAGACCCTGATCGACAAGACGGTCGGTCAGGTGTTTCCAGCCGAAGGCAAAGCCCTCACCGGCCATCGCCGCCTGCAGGACAAGCGCATAGTCATTCAATCGCAACCCCGTGTTCGGAACCGCTGTCCTGATCGAGAAATTGGCGAACCAATCGCTCCAACTCGGACGCTGACGAATGGGTTCTTCCAGATGAATGAGGCGTTGGGACAGGAGATTGGGCAGGCTTCTCAGATCAACTGCGGCGGCCATGACGCGGGGCGAGGCGACAGGATAGATCGCCTCGGGCGCGATCAGGGCGCTTTCGCAATCCGCCCAGTTTCCATCCCCCAGACGCACCGCCAGGCTGATGTTTTCCGCGTCGATATCCGGTTCCCGGTCACTGGATTGCAGGCGCAAGTCGATTTTCGGATGCTGGCTTTGCAGATCGACCAGTCGCGGCATGATCCAATAGTTGTTGAAGGCTGTCGATGCGCTGAGGGTGACGTAGCCCGCCTGTTTGGTCTGCTGAATGGACTCAACCGACAGGGCCAATTGCTCGAACGCGCGCGAGACATCCGCCAGCAGTCGCTCGCCGGCTCCGGTCAGGACGACCTGACGGTGACCGCGGGTGAACAGAGGTGTTCCCAGGCCTTCTTCCAGCCTGCGAATGGCAACGCTGACGGCGGGTTGTTGCACGTTCAGCTCCTGCGCGGCGCGGGTAAAGGACTGAAGGCGGGCGGCGGCCTCGAATACGACCAGATTACGAGGGGATCCAAGCTGTTTCCAGAGTTCTAGCATAATCTGTGTTTATGCTAAGCATTCAAATTTTCAAGCGTCACATGCGTTTTCTTGGCAGTTAATATGCACCCAAAAAATGGAGTGCTATTAATGGCTCGGCGCGCACGTCAATCCCGTTCCCGCGGTTCCGAGGCTGGTTCTGTCCCGGCCTCCCCTTATATCCAACGAAAGTTGGCGTTCTTTGACCCCCTGAACGAGGAAGATCTGGCCCGCCTTGAGGCTCAGGTCGACTGGATTTTCCAGGATGTGGGAATCGCCTTCCGCGACGACCCCGAAGCGCTGGAGCTGTGGCGCCGTGAAGGGGCGCGGGTCGAAGGCGATATCGTACGGGCCGACGCGCAATGGATTCGCAGCCTGTGTGCCAAGGCGCCCAAAAGCTTCAAACAAGTCGCACGCAACCCCGAGCGTTCGGTGGTCATAGGTGACGGAAATCAGGTTTTCGCGCCGGTCTACGGCGCACCTTTCGTGCGTGATCTGGAAGGCGGTCGCCGCTACGGCGATATCGAGGCGTTCGAAAAGCTGGTGAAACTGACTTACCTGCATCCGAACCTGCACCATGGCGGTTTCGTGACCTGCGAACCCTGCGACGTGCCGGTCAGCAAGCGTCACCTCGACATGATGTTGGCGCATATGACCCTCAGTGACAAACCGCATCTGGGTGCCATCACCGAGATGAGCCGCGCGCAAGACAGTGTCGACATGGCCGAGATCATCTTCGGCGCGGATTTCATGGAAGACAATTGCGTCATTATGGGCAACGTGAACACGAATTCTCCATTGCTGGTCGACCGCGTTGTCACCGAAGCGGCACGGGTCTATTCGACGCGCGGACAAGGCATGATCGTGGTTCCGTTCATCTTGTCCGGCGCAATGGGTCCGGTCAGCACCGCCGCCAGCGTCGCACAGGCCATGGCCGAGGCGAT
Organism: Ruegeria sp. AI3; assembly: GCF_056541245.1. NCBI lineage: Bacteria > Pseudomonadati > Pseudomonadota > Alphaproteobacteria > Rhodobacterales > Roseobacteraceae > Ruegeria > Ruegeria sp. AI3. The sequence continues at coordinate 49,146 of NZ_JBQFYA010000011.1, read as the reverse complement.
GATGGTCTGTGCCTACGTCCAACTTCTGCGCCCCGGCGCGCCCTTTGTTCTGGGCAACTTCCTGTCGTCCATGTCGCTGAAATCCGGTGCACCGACCTTTGGTATGCCGGAACCTGTGATTTCGAACTACGCCATCGGCCAACTGGCCCGCCGTGCCGGTCTGCCGCTGCGCTGCGGTGGCTCTTTGACGGCCTCCAAGATCGAAGACGCGCAGGCCGCCTATGAATCGGCGGATTCGATGCATTCGACCATGCTGGCCGGTGCAAACTTCGTTCTGCACTCGGCCGGTTGGCTCGACGGTGGCCTGTGTACCGGTTTTGAAAAGCTAATCATGGATGCAGACCGTCTTGGCTCATACCAAAAAGTCCTCAGTCAAGGGCTGGACACCAGTGACGACGCCTTCGCCCGTGACGCCTATGACGAGGTCGACGCAGGCGGTCACTTCCTCGGCTGCGCCCACACCATGCGCAACTACCAGACTGCATTCTACGAACCCAAGCTCAGCGACAGCGAAAACGTCGAAAGCTGGGAAGAGGGCGGCTCCAAGGACATGCGCCGCCGCGCCTATGAGCGCTGGAACCAGATGCTGAGCGAATACCAACCCCCCGCAATGGACGAGGCCAAGAAAGACGAACTGGCCGCCTATGTGGCCAAACGCAAAGAAGAGATCCCGGACGCCTGGTACTAAAACCGGGATCCCTTCATCTGGCCAGAAATACCTTCAGGGGTGAATTGAGCCGCAGGCTCAAGAGGGGGCAGACAGCCCCCTTTCCCCATCACCACAAGAAAACGACACAGGAAATTCCCATGCCTGAGATTCAAAAAGACGAAACCACGTCTGGTAAAAAGCTGCCCTCCCACGCCAAGGTCGTTGTCATTGGCGGCGGCGTCGTCGGCTGTTCGATCCTCTTCCACCTGGCCAAGTTCGGTTGGAAAGACGTTGTCTTGCTGGAGCGTGACGAGTTGACATCCGGATCCAGCTGGCACGCGGCGGGTCAGATCCACACGATCAGTTCGGATCCCAACATCTCGCGCCTGCAGAGCTATACCATCGATCTCTATAAAGAGATTGAGGAAACCTCGGGCCACTCGGTCGGCATGCATATCACCGGCGGTTTCTACGCGGCGTCGACCAAGGAGTGGTACGACTACCTCAAGCGTGAACGCTCGAAAGCGCGCTACATGGGCCTGCATCAGGAATTCATCAGCCCGCAGGAACTGGCCGAGCGTCACCCGCTGATCGACCCCAAACACTATCACGCCGCCCTCTGGGACGAGCAGGATGGCGATGTCGATCCCTCGGGCGCAACTTACGCCTTCGCCAAATCCGCCCGTCACCACGGCGCGCAGTATTTCACCCATTGCGGTGTAACCTCGATGAGCCAGCGCCCCGATGGAAGCTGGGATTTGACCACCCCCAAAGGCGTCATAAACGCCGAGCAGGTTGTGAACTGCGGCGGCCTCTGGGCGCGCGAAGTGGGCCATATGTCGGGCATCCATCTGCCGGTACAGCCGATGGAGCACCACTATCTGATCACCGACGCGATCCCGATGATCAAGGACCGCATGGAGAGCATGGGCGAAGCCGGTCGTTTACCCGCGGGCATCGACTATGAGGCCAACATCTATTTCCGTCAGGAACGCCACGGCATGCTTCTGGGCACCTATGAGCCGAAATCGACCCCGTGGAAGGTCGATGGCACACCATGGGATTTCGGCCACGAGTTGCTGCAACCCGATCTCGACCGTATCGCCGACCGTCTAGAAATGTCGTTCGAGCGTATCCCCGCCATTGGCGAATCCGGTATCAAGGACACCATCAACGGCCCGTTCACCTTCGGCCCCGATGGCAACCCGATGATCGGTCCGGTTCCGGGCATGAAGAACTACTGGGTCGCCGTGGGCGTCATGGCAGGCTTCTGTCAGGGCGGCGGCGTTGGTCTGACCATGGCCGAATGGATGATCGACGGCGAGCCCTCGATCGACGTCTGGGCGATGGACGTGGCGCGCTTTGGCGAGTTCGCAACGCCGGACTGGGGCACCATCAAGTCCTCGGAAAACTACGAGCGTCGTTTCGTGATGACCTTCCCGAACGAAACGCTGCCCAAAGGCCGGATGCAGAAAACCACCGCGCTCTATGACCGTCTGGTCGAAAAAGGCGCCGTGATGGGGCAAGGCTTTGGTCTGGAAAACGCTCTGTGGTTTGCCGACAGTGCCGAAGACGCGCATGAAACGCCGACTTTCGAGCGGAACCGCAGCCACGACTATGTCGCGCGCGAAGTCAAAGCCGTGCAAGAGGCCGTGGGCGGTATCGAAATTGCCAACTTTGCCAAGCACGAGTTCAAGGGCGCTGGCGCGCGTGAATATCTGAACCGCACTCTGGCCGGCTACGTCCCGAAACCGGGCCGTCTGGCGCTGACCCCAATGCTGACCGAAAAAGGCCGCCTGTACGGAGACCTGACCGTGGCATGCCTGGGTGACGATCACTTCATGCTGTTCGGTTCCGGCACGATGCAGGACGCACACAGCCGTTGGTTCGAAAAGGACCTGCCTGCGGATGTGAGCTATGCGAATGTCTCGGATGACTGGCATGGGATCGCTCTGTCGGGTCCCAAGTCGCGCGAACTGCTGGCCCTTATCACCCGCGACGACGTCAGCGCCGATGCGCTGAAGTTCCGCGATCTACGCCAGACCTTCGTGGGCGGCGTGCCGGTGATCCTGAACCGTATCTCGTTCTCGGGCGAGCTGGGCTTTGAGATCTACTGCAAGCCGATGTACCTGCTGCGTCTGGCCGAGGCGATCGAAGAGGCCGGGGCCGATCTGGGTTATTGCTGGTACGGCGCGCGCGCGCTGATGTCGCTGCGTCTTGAAAAAGGCTGGGGCGTCTGGACCACCGATTTCCGTCCTGATTTCAACGCGGTCGAATCCGGCATGGATGTCTTCATCAACTGGAAGAAAGACTTTGTCGGCAAGGAAGCGACGCTGAAGTTCAAGGAAGATGGCGTTGCCCGCAAGCTGGTCACCATGACCATCGACGTGGACGGCATCGACGTCTCGAATGACGAAGCGATCCTGAAAGATGGCGAAGCGGTTGGTTATGTCTCGTCCGGCGGCTATGGCCACCGCGTCGGCAAGTCGATGGCGATGGGCTATGTCGCAACCGAGAGTGCCGCTCCGGGAACCAGGCTTCAGGTCGAAATCCTGGGCGCGTTCTACGATGCGGAAGTTCTGGGCGCGCCCGCCTATGACGCCAACGGCGCCAATATGCGGACGTAAGAAAGGAAAGCCGGAATGGGTCGTCCCGAGATCAATTTTGCAGATGCAAGCACACGGGTGAATGAGCTGAACCGCTTCATTTTCCTGCTGACGCCGGGGTTCTCTGCTTTGGACCTTGGGGCCGGGATCGACTCATTGGGGGCGGCCAATGCCGCCTCCGAGCAGGCTGTTTTCGAATGGAGTATCGTCAGCGAAACCGGCGAGGCGGTGACCTCATCCTCGGGGATGACGGTTGCTGTCGATGGCGGTTTGAACAAGAACCGCCGGGGCGATTGTATTGTCATTTGCGGGCCGACGACCGTGGATCGGTCGGTCTCGAATGAGTTGAAATCCTGGTTGCGTCAGGGGCGTCGGTTCGGCGTTCAGCTTTGCGGCATCGGGGGTGGGTCCGGCATTCTGGCCATGGCCGGAGTGGCCAGCGGCCAGAGCCTGAGCGCGCATTGGAAACAGCAACCCGTGATGGTCGAGCTGTTTCCGACCGTGGAATCCAACTGCTCGGTCTTTGTGGATGAAGGTCCGATTGCGACCTGCGGCGGAGGTGTCACCACGCTCGACCTGTTCTCATCGTTGATCGGTCAGGCCTGTGGTCAGACCGTTGCCTCTCGCGTGGCGGATCAATTGCTATATGCGTCGGTGCGTCCAAAGGACGGCAGGCAGACGCAGACGGATCTGTTCCGCTTTGGCCGCCGTCATGAGAAACTGGCGACCGCCATCATGATCATGCGCGAAAATCTTGAAAGCCCATTGTCGCCAAGTGTCGTGGCCGAAAGCGCGGGCCTCTCGACCCGACAGCTTGAGCGCTTGTTTCAACGGTACGTCGGCACAAGCCCAAAGAACTATATGACGCGCCTGAGGCTCGAGCGTGCGCGCACCCTGTTGCAGCAAACCGATATGCGGGTGCTGGATGTGGCCATCGCCTGCGGCTTTGGCTCAGCCAGCTATTTCTCCAAATGCTTCCGCCGGTATTTTGGAACCTCTCCGCATATGCAGCAGAAGTCGGTCTGAAAGACCGAGCTTTAGTCCGAAAACCTGCTCTTACCCCGCGCTGGGCGAACCTTTGTGGTGCAGAATACGCCCAATTGTGTTCATGAGGATTTGTGCCGCCAGAATGGCGGTGCTGCCCGTGTGATCATAATCCGGGGCCACTTCGACCAGATCCAACCCCACCACATCACCGCGCTGGGTCAGACCGTCGAGCAGTTCCAGCACTTCGTAATACAGGAAACCACCGTGGCTGGGCGTGCCGGTACCAGGCGCGATGGAGGGGTCGAACCCGTCAATGTCTATTGTGACATAGTACCTAGCGCCTACCGGTATCCGGTCCAAAACAGCCTCGGTCCCCAGCTTGCGCAACTGCCGGACCGACAGGATGTCTGACCCCATGCGACGGGCGTCCTCATAGCCCTCTTTTGCGGTCGACGAGACGTTGCGAATGCCAATTTGCGTCAGGCCCGAAACATATGATTTCTCCGCCGCACGCCGCATCGGGTTTCCGTGCCCGAACCGAACCCCGTGCCGTTCATCCACGAAATCCAGATGCGCGTCGATCTGAACAAGGTGAATGGGGCCGTTCTTTTCGCAATCGGCAGCAAAGGCATCAATGCAAGGGATGTTGACCGAATGATCTCCGCCCAGAACCACAGGCAGAGCCCCGGCCTCAAGGCATTTTTCGACACCGAGCTTTATGTTCTGGTGGCTTTTTTCGGTGCTGGTATGCACGATATCGGCGTCGCCCAGATCCACGATCCGGGTGGTTTCCGACGGCAGGTAGGTGATGTCATCCTCGTGGTCGTATGCGCCGCCATGCCCAAAGGAAAACAAGGTCGAGGCTTCGCGGATGGCGCGTGGCCCGAACCGCGCGCCGGGCCGGAACTGAGTGCCAAAATCAAACGGAGCGCCAAGGATCGCGACATCAGCGTCGATCGCATCCCAGTCGCTGACATAGGGATATTTGCCAAAGGTCGAGATCCCGACAAAGGGCAAGTTTAACCGACCGCTTTCATATCCATGTGCGCTCATTCTTCAGCCTCCAACCGCTATTCTTGCGCCATAGTGTGGGATAATTTTCAGAAGGGCCATAGGGTTGTGGAGAAGAGGGCGAAATCTATCGCCACGCTCAGCGCATCACAAACGGGTTCGACATGGGTTGATCAGAGGTGTTCAGCCATACGGTCTTGGTGCGTGTGTAGTCCTGAATGGCCTCGATCCCCGCTTCGCGGCCATAGCCGGATTGGTTGTAGCCGCCAAACGGCGCGATGGGCGACACCGCTCGATACGTGTTGATCCAACAAATACCGGCCTTCAATCGGGACGACACCCGGTGCGCGCGGGCGACATTTTCGGTGAACACGCCCGATCCCAACCCGAACGGGGTTTCGTTGGCCAGAGCGATTGCTTCTTCCTCGGTGTCGAAGGGCAACAGGGACATGACGGGCCCGAACATCTCGACCTGCAGGGTCTCGGTCTCGGGCGATGCACATTCGACCAGAGTGGGCGCCATGAAGTTTCCGGGTCGGTCAAGCGGCGCGCCGCCAAACCGGATGCGCGCGCCCTGATCGGTGGATTTTGCCAGTACCGTCTTGATATTGGCGATCTGCGCATTGGTGCAAAGCGGCCCGATATGGGTCGAGGCGTTCAAAGGGTCACCCACGACGACGTCTTTCATTTTCTCTTCGATCCTGACTGCCAAGGCCTCCAGAATTGGGCGATGTACCAAACCGCGAGATCCCGCGACGCAGCTTTGGCCGGAGGCCCCGAAGTTGCCTGCGATCAGGCCATTGGCGGCCCCGTCCAGATTGGCATCGTCAAATACCAAAATCGGGGATTTTCCGCCAAGCTCCAGCGTGGTTACAGCGAAGTTTTCGGCCGAGTTGCGAACCACATGGCGCGCTGTTTCCGGGCCGCCGGTAAAGGCGATGCGATCCACGTCGGGGTGTCGGGTCAGGGGGATCGCGCAGTTTTCTGCATCGCCCGTGATAACCGAGACGACGCCGGGCGGGAAGCCCGCCTGCTCTACCAGACGCGCGAATTCCAGCATTGGCGCTGGCGCAATCTCAGAGGCCTTCAGCACCACCGAACACCCGGCGGCAAGGGCTGGACCCAGCTTGGTTGCCGTCAGGAACATCTGCGCGTTCCAAGGCACAATTGCGACGACCACACCGATTGGTTCGCGGCGGGTAAAGACATGCAGGTTGGGCTTGTCGATCGGAAGCACCGCACCTTCGATCTTGTCGGCCAAACCAGCGTAGTAACGATAGTAGTCGCCGACATAGGCCGTCTGGCTTGCTGTTTCGGCCAGAAGCTTTCCGCTGTCTTTCGTCTCAATCTCGCCGAGGCGTTCGGCATTTTGTTCAATCAGCTCTGCAAGCCTGAACAACAATTTGCCACGCGCGGTCTGCGTCAAATCCCGCCAAGCCGGGTTATTCAGGGATCGACGCGCCGCCGAGATGGCACGATCCACATCCTCGGGCGCGGCGCAGGCGAAACTGGACCATGCCTCGCCCGTAGCAGGGTTTTGCGAGGTCATGACCTGCCCGTTGGCGCCCTCGGTCCAGGTTCCGTCGATGAAAAGCTGATAGTGTGGGTTCTGTTGCATCACGGGTCCTCACTGAAACTTTGGCATCACGTCGTCGATAAACCGGGCCAGCGAAGCGCGCTTGCGCTCAAAGCTCATGCCGCTGTCGATCCAGAACGAATATTCATCATAGCCAAGGTCTTCATAGTGCTTCAGGCGATCCGTGACCTGCTCAGCCGTGCCAACTGTCAGATCGCGGCCCATGTTCTCGGGGGCCATCATGGCGTTGGCCGCCATTTCTTCATCCGTCAGGGTTTGGATCAGCCCCTGATGTACGGGTCGCTTGTTCTGAAACCACGCGCCGAAATAGTTGTAAAAGCGCGAAAGCTCACGCGTGGCCTGATCCACATCAGCGGCGTCCTGCCCGACATAAGTGTGGTGAAGAAGCATGATCTTCGGTCGCGGCCCGTCATAGTTGGCGCAGGCATCATTGAAGCGGCCCATCAAACTCTCAATCTCTGCGTTGCCTTGCCAGAGAGGCGTGACCTGAATGTTGAAGCCATTTTGGACGCCGAATTCGTGGCTGTTGGGGTCGCGGGCAGCGATCCAGATCGGCGGCCCTCCGTCCTGAACGGGTTTCGGCGCAGAGGTGGTGGCAGGGAATTGGAAATACTCTCCCTCATGGGCGCAATCGCCTTCCCACAATTTGGGCAACAGGGGCGCGATTTCCCGCATGCGCTGGCCCGCGTCCCAGGCATCCATGCCGGGGATCAATCGTTCATATTCATAGGAATAGGCTCCGCGCGCGATACCCAACTCGATACGTCCCCCGGTCATCAGGTCGGCGGCGGCCGTTTCGCCCGCTAGCTTGATCGGATGCCAGAAAGGCGCGATGACCGTGCCGGTACCTAGGCGGATGTTTTTGGTGTGATGCGCAATATCGACGAGGGTCATCAATGGATTTGGCGCGATGGTGAAATCCATCCCGTGATGCTCGCCCGTCCAAACCGCGCGCATACCGGCGTCATCCGCCATTTTGCACAGCTCAATAAACTCTTCATACAGTTTCTCATGAGGCTGTTCGGGGTTGAGCCGCTCCATATGAGCAAAGAGGGAAAACTCCATCATTCAGTCCTTTCCGAGAGGGTATGTACATCGCCCCGCTGCGCATCGCCGAGGTATAGAGAAAAGTCGCGGGTCAGGCTTTCAAACGCAAAGCGGGACATCATGGTGGCGATGGCCGGGGTTGCGAATGTCAGGTCTGTAAGCTGCTTGATGGCAACCGCTTCAAGGGTGCTGTTGAGCGGCAAAGCCGGTACCGATGCGAGCGTGTAGACATGGTGCGTCGTGGCGTCGTCGTAGACAGAATAGACCGCACCCAACTGCGCTGTGATCCCGCGCGTTGCCAAGTCTTGCTGCAGGCTTTCGCGCAGGGCTTGATGATCCGACAAGCTGATCTGCGGCGGGCGGTATCCGGATGCGGTTTTCTCCAACAGCACCTTTCCGTTGCATTCGATGATCGCGCCGCAGACAACGGATCGGTCTGCGGCCTCGAATGCGCCGCGTTCCAGGCCGAGGCTGAAATACTGCCCGTTGGCGTATCCGAGGCCTCGGGTTTCGGCATAGGAATACGCCCCAACCTCTCCGATCAGAATACAGTGATCTCCGGCGTCAATGGCCTGATGCGCCCGGCAGGAAAACGTTGCAACTGCGCCATCCAGAAGAGGGACGCCATTGGCGTCCAACTGGTGCGCGGTTTTGGCAAACCGATCGCCTTTGAACCCGGCGAACGTGTTTGAGACATCCTCTTGCCCCTCAGCCAGAATGTTCACTGCGAAATACTCGCAGCTCGCGAAGGCATCGTAGGAGGACAGGTTCTTGCCCGGACAAACCAGCAAAAGCGGCGGGTCCAGAGAAACGGATGAGAAGGAATTGGCAGTAAACCCCAACGGCGTGCCTGAGGTGTCGCGCGTCGTCACAACAGTGACGCCGGTCATAAAGCTGCCAAAGGCACGCCGCAGGTCGCGAGGGTCGAGACTGGTCATTGTTGCACCTCGTTCAGAAAGGTCGAAAGGGCGGCGTTAACCTCTGCGGCGTGGGTCATCGGCATCATATGCGCGGCACCCTTGACGATCTGCGCCCGCCCGTTTGGAACAAGCTTCGCCATGGCGCGTGACATGGCGGGGGTCGAGTTGGGCTCAAGTTCACCGGTCATAAACAGCGCTGGGCAGAGGATCTTTTTCAACTCATTACGGCGCGGGTTTTTGCTGTTGGAAAAGACGGTATAGGCCTGTTTGTACCCAGCTGGGTTCGTTGCCGTCAGCCAGTTTTGACAGGCTGTACGCTCGGGCGATTCCGTGTCGCCGAACCAACGGAAGAGGGTCCCCGTCGGGTCGCTCGGTGTCTTGCCATCAAGCGCGGCGGCGCGGGTTTGTATGGCCCGTGTAGCCTCAGAATCGCGTTCGAAAATCGCGTTCAGAGCAACAACGCCCGCGATCCGCTGAGGTGCTTTGGCCGCCAGATCCAGCGCAATCATTGCGCCCATGGAATGACCGACGACGAGTGTTGGCCCGTCCAGCCGATCCAGAACGCGCAACGCGGCCTCGGTATATTCCGAAATATCCTCACGCGGGTCGCCCAAAGGGCTTTCGCCGTGACCGGGCATGTCCGGTGCGGTCAGACACGCCACCGATGCCAGCGCGTCAAATTGGGCGCCCCAGGCCTCGGCGCGCAAACCGACGCCATGCAGCAACAGGACATTCGGTCCCGCGCCGGTCTGGATTGCTGCGAGGCCGCCGATCTCAGACCGCGGCCGGGTTGTCCACGTCATGGCCCAAATCCTTGAGGTCCTGATAGCGGTCGCCAATACGGTGATGCGGCCGGCCCGAGGTCGCCGCACCAAGCACCACAACGATCTCATCGTCTCGTGGCGCATCGGGGATCGCAAATTGGATGGTCAGATAGTGCGAGCGCCGCCCGGCGTCGTTCTTGTCCATCAGCGGCACCATGATCGGAGCGTTCGCGGGCCCTCGGGTGTTGGTAAAGGCCAGATAAGACTTTGCGTCAACGGCCTGCCGGTAGTGGTTGCCAAAGCGCAGAGTGTGAATGAGGCCCGAGGCATGCTCGACCTCGCCATTCAGACCAACCACGGCGGCCTTGCCATAAGCCTCGATCGCATCCCCGCTGCCAGCCAGCGCAATCATGCGCTTGGTCATCATTTCACCCAAGACGGGACCGTAGGCCTGAATCTCGGGCTTCAGGTCTTCGACATATCGGCCAGCCCATGGGTTGGTGACTACAGCGGCCACTGCAAACATTCGCCATGGGGTTTTTGCGGGGCGAAACCCCTCGACCAGAACCTCTTCGTCATAGGTTACGATTTTGCGTATTTCCGGCTGCATAAAACTTCTCCTGTCGCGCGGGCCGACGTTAGAAACGGGGCTGATTTTTGACAAATGATAGAATTATGTGCTTTGACATTAACAAGACTAATGACCAGCTTGGCCTATGGCAAAATCACTTCCCCCTCTGACCTGGTTCCGATCCTTCGAGGCCGCCGCCCGCACGCTTAGCTTTACCGCTGCGGCCGAGGAAATCGGTCTGACGCAATCGGCGGTCAGCCAGCAGGTGAAATCGCTTGAATTGCGGTTGGGCGCATCCCTTTTCGTGCGCCATCCGCGCAGTCTGGCGTTGACGGATGCGGGGAGAAAGCTGTTGCCCGAGGTGGGTAAGGCGCTTGAGGCGCTGGCTGTTGCCGCCGGGCAGGTCGACACCAACGCGTCCGGAGACGTTCTGACCGTCGCGACCTCGGTCAGTATCGCGCAATGGGTCATCGCCCCACATCTGCCCGCGTTTGCCCGTCAGCACTCGGACATTCGCGTACGGCTGCTCAGTGCGATATGGCCCGATGACTTTAATGCATCCCAGGCGGATGTGCAGGTGCGATTCGGATCGAAGAAACAAGTGGGGCAGGGCGCTGTTCGTCTGATGCCGGACCGGCTTGTTCCTTTCAAATCTCCGGCTCTGTTGGGGGACATATCGGATCTGCCTCTGATTGAAGCTGTGGGGACTTCAGGCGGGTGGAGTCGATGGTTGGAAAGCCAAGGGCTACAAAGCCAGCCCACTATTTTTGTGGATACCTTTGGCATGGCGCTTCAATTGGCGGCGCATGGGGGTGGCGTGGCATTGGTGAGTGAGCTTCTTGCGAAACATGCGCTTGATACGGGCTTGGTCGAGCGTGCGCATGGCGGCTCAATCGAGAGCAATGAGGGGTATTTTCTATCCGCCAACGCCGCGAACCCGGCGGCGGGATTGTTTCATGACTGGCTGTTGGGTCAGGTCGGTTAACGCTCAGAAGAGTTGACAGATCCAGGGCGATCGGATCACGTCAGGCAAAATGGCGGGGAGACACATGAAGATCGTTGCGAATACACACAGGGCAGGTCCCAAACTTGCGCCCTCGGCCCCTTATCCGTCGACACATGCGGCCCGCGTTTCGGCGTTGTTGTCCATGTGTCCAGCGGCGAAAGATACCCCGCTGGTGAATGCCGCAGGCCTCGCTCCGGTTGCGCAGCTTTGGGTCAAAGATGAACGCGCGCGTATGAATCTGGGCTCGTTCAAAGCCCTCGGCGCGGCTTATGTGATTGCGCGCCACGCGGCCGAAGCCTCGGATACGCCGGGTGTAGACACGTTGGCAGGGTCAACCTACGTGACCGCCAGCGCCGGGAATCACGGGATGAGCGTTGCAGCGGGAGCGCGGATGTTTGGCGCAAAGGCCGTTGTCTATATCGCCGAGACGGTGCCCGAGAGTTTTGCCGCACGATTGAAGGGCCAAGGTGCCGAGGTTGTGCGCAGTGGCTCTGACTATGCGGCCAGCATGCAAGCGGCAAGCGCGGCGGCTGAAGAGAACGGGTGGATCCTGCTCTCGGACAGCTCATGGGACGGGTATTATGAGCTGCCCTGGACCCTGATGGAGGGGTACCTGCAAATGGCGTCTGAGGCGGTTGATCAATGCCCTGAGCCCCCGACTCACATCATGTTGCAGGCAGGTGTTGGCGGTCTTGCCGGTGCTGTAGCGGCCTATGCGCGCAAAGCCTGGGGCGACGCGCCGAAGATAGTCGTGGTCGAACCTGAAGCCGCGCCTGCCCTGCAGGCCAGTATCGAGGCCGGGTCGTGCGTGTTCGCCGATGGGCCAGATAGCATTATGGGGCGTTTGGATTGCAAGGAGCCGTCGTTGATCGCATTGAATGGATTGGCGCGCGATGCCGACCTGTTTCTGACACTTTCGGATGAGGACGTGTCCGAGAAACTGCCCGCCATGGCCGCGGCGGGGTTGGAGACAACAGCCTCGGGCGGCGCTGGGCTTGCCGCGGTTCTGAATGACCAGGCACGGACCGAATTGGGAATGACTGAGGCCTCACGCGTGCTGTGCATCCTCTCCGAGACTGCGGAATGAGGGGGTTCGCACGATCCGAGTTTGAAGCGCGCACCAGACGCGCGCAAAAGTTGATGGATGCGGCGGGCCTGTCGGCGCTTTTGCTGACAACCGAGACGGATGTACGCTATTTCACCGGGTTTCTGACCCGGTTCTGGGAAAGCCCGACCCGCCCGTGGTTCCTCATTGTGCCAGCCACGGGCAAGCCGATAGCGGTGATCCCGTCGATCGGGGCAGCCCTCATGGCGCAGACATGGATTGACGACATCCGCACCTGGAGCGCGCCTCATCTGGAAGATGATGGAGTCTCACTGCTGCGCGACGCGCTGGTCGAGGTGACACCGGCAGAGGGGCGAATTGGGATACCGGATGGGCATGAGACGCACCTCCGTATGCCTTTGGCAGACCTTGAACGATTACGAGGCCAGCTTGGAACAAGGGCGCTGAAAGGTGACAACGGCATCCTGCGCCAGTTGCGCATGGTCAAATCAGAGGCCGAGGTTGCCAAGATCGAAACCGCCTGCAGCATTGCCGGTCGGGCTTTTGCCCGCGTCCCCGAGATCGCCGGAGAAGGAGTGCCGTTGAATGAGGTGTTCCGCCGCTTTCAAATGCTGTGCCTGGAGGAGGGTGCCGATTGGGTGCCCTATCTTGCAGGCGGGTCGGAGCAGGGTGGCTATGCGGATGTGATTTCGCCAGCCTCCGACGTACCGTTGGCGCTGGGCGATGTGTTGATGTTGGACACCGGTTTGGTCTGGGACGGGTATTTCTGTGACTTCGACCGAAACTGGTCGGTTGGCCCGCCTCGGCCTGATGTGGCAAACGCCCATGCCAGATTAATCGAGGCATCGGGTGCTGCGTTCGAAACCGCTCGTCCAGGCGCAACCGCAGCGGATTTGTTTCATGCTATGAACACCGTTCTCACGGCGGATGCAGAGGGTACGGATGCGGGTCGTCTGGGCCATGGTTTGGGAATGTCCCTCACCGAATGGCCCTCTCTGATCCCGACGGACAACACAGTTCTGGAACCGGGCATGGTTTTGACACTGGAACCGGGCATCGCCGTCGGTGACAAAATTCTGGTGCATGAGGAAAACATCGTCATCACGGACGGCACCCCACGGTTTATCAGCCCAAGGATCGGGCCGGAGATGGTGCAGCTATGACCTATGTCCCTTACACTCTGGATGAAGACGATCCAAGCGCCTCGCCGCTGGGGCTGATCGTTTTGCAGGTCGATGAGACGCTTGAGCCTGAATTCGGCGCATATTTCGCGGACCGTAAATACCCGCTGCACGTCACGCGCATTCCAAGCGGGATCGAGGTGACGACCGAAAGCCTTGCCGAAATGGAGAAGGCGCTGCCGGCGGCGGCGGAGTTACTTCCCAATGCGCGACCCTACAACGTTGTGGGCTACGGCTGCACCTCGGCCAGTTCGGTGATCGGGTCAGAGCGCGTCGCGGAACTGATCAAACAGACATGCAATACCCGTGAAGTCACGAATCCTCTCCGCGCGGCGACCGCTTGCGCCGCCGACCTAGGTGTTTCGAAATTTGCCCTGCTGTCGCCTTACATCGAAGAGGTCAACATACCGCTGCGTACTGCGTTTCAGGCCAGTGGAATAGGCATGGATGTTTTTGCAAGTTTCGGGCAGGCAGAAGAGGCCAAAGTGGCGCGGATATCGACGGAATCCGTGGTCGAGGCGGCCTCCGAATTGGGGGCAGATCCGGCGGTCGAGGCGGTGTTCCTGAGTTGTACCAACCTGCGAACTCTCGACGCGATACCGAAAATCCAAGAGCGGATCGGAAAACCTGTTTTGTCGAGTAATCAATGTCTTGCGTGGCATATGAGGCGCTTAAACGCTGTGCATTGACAAGTAAGTGTGAACTCAATTTTGGCAAAAGCACCATAACTTGTTGCCAAGTGCGTATCGCTTGGTCTTAACTGTGGGTCACAGATCAATGAAATCCGAAAGCCTCGGGTAATCATTTGACGAAACAGGGGGTCTTGTGACCGGTACAACGAACGACGCCGCGTTTGTCGAATTTCAACGCGTTCAGAAGTCTTATGATGGCGAGAATCTCGTCGTTAAAGATCTCAACCTTGCAATGCCGAAGGGCGAGTTTCTAACAATGCTTGGGCCGTCAGGCTCAGGCAAGACAACTTGCCTTATGATGCTCGCCGGGTTTGAAACCGCTACCCATGGTGAAATCCTGCTGGATGGAAAGCCAATCAACAATATCCCGCCGCACAAACGTGGGATTGGCATGGTGTTTCAGAACTACGCTCTGTTCCCGCACATGACGGTGGCCGAAAACCTTTCGTTTCCTCTGGAAGTTCGCAAGCTGGGCAAGTCCGAGCGTGACGAAAAGGTCAAGCGCGCTTTGGACATGGTGCAGATGGGTGCCTTTGGCGGTCGTCGTCCGGCGCAGCTGTCCGGCGGTCAGCAACAGCGGATCGCCTTGGCCCGCGCGTTGGTGTTCGAGCCGGAGCTGGTGCTGATGGACGAGCCGCTGGGCGCGCTGGACAAACAGCTGCGTGAGCATATGCAGTTCGAAATCACCCGACTGGCGCATGAGTTGGGCATTACCACCGTTTATGTGACCCACGACCAGACCGAGGCGCTGACGATGTCAGACCGTGTCGCCGTGTTCGATGATGGCCGCATTCAGCAGCTGGCCCCGCCGGATCAACTCTATGAAGAGCCCGATAACAGCTTCGTCGCGCAGTTCATCGGCGAGAACAACACTCTGGAAGGTGTGGTCAAATCCATCGACGGAGACGGCTGTGTGGTGCAGTTGGATGACGGATCAGAAATTGATGCGGTGCCGATCAATGTGCACAATCCGGGCGAACGGACCAAGGTTTCGATCCGGCCGGAACGTGTGGAGTTCAACAAGGATCGTCTGCATGCCGACGCGCATACGCTGAAGGCGACGGTTAAGGAATTCATCTATATGGGCGACGTGTTCCGCTTCCGCATGTCTGTAGCGGGCAATGACGAGTTCATCGTCAAGACACGGAACGCCCCCGATGCCATTCGCCTGCAACCCGGTCAAGAGATCGATATTGGTTGGCTGGCCAAGGATTGTCGTGCGCTTGACGCATAGACCAAGCCGCGCGGCACAAGCGCGGTTACACTGAGGGACCGGCTGGCGAAAACCCGTGCGTCGGCTGACCACACAACAAACGGGAAATACTGGGAGTTTTACATGAAACCAACAAAGACACTGCTGACTGCAGCGGCTCTGGCAACAGCGGCCGGTGGCGTTTCCGCCGAAGAGATGACCATCGTCTCGTGGGGGGGAGCCTATTCCAAATCGCAGCTTAAGGCCTATCACGAACCCTATTCGGAAAAGACTGGCGTCACCATCCTGAACGATGACAGCTCGGCCGAAGCGGTTGCCAAGCTGCGCGCTATGAATGAAGCCGGGAACATCACCTGGGACGTCGTTGACGTTGTTGCGGCGGACGCGATCCGTCTGTGCGACGAAGGTCTGGCGATGGAAATCGATCCCGACACCATGCTGGCCCCGGCACCTGATGGCACGCCCGCATCCGAAGACTTCGGTGACCTGCTGGTTAGCGACTGCTTTATCCCGCAGATCGTTTACTCGACCACATTCGGCTATCGCACCGACCTGGTTGGTGACACACCGCCGACAGACGTCTGCGCCGTGTTTGATCTGGAAAACTATCCGGGTAAGCGTTCGCTGGAAAAGCGTCCGATCAACAACATGGAATGGGCTCTGATCTGTGACGGCGTTGCCAAGGACGACGTTTATGACGTGCTGGCGACTGCAGAGGGTCAGGATCAGGCTCTGGCCAAGCTCGACACCATCAAGGACAGCGTTGTCTGGTGGTCGGCAGGTGCAGACACGCCCCAGCTGCTGGCTGATGGCGAAGTCATCATGGGCTCGACCTACAACGGTCGTCTGTTCAGCGTGATCGAAGAACAGAACCAGCCCGTTGCCATGCTGTGGGATGCGCAGGTGTTCGATCTGGACGGTTGGATCATCCCGGCCGGTCTGAGCGAAGAGCGTCAGGCGCGCGCACTGGACTACATCATGTTCGCGACCGACACCCAGCGGCTTGCGGATCAGGCCAAGTACATCTCGTACGGTCCGGCCCGTGCCTCGTCGGCTCCGCTGGTGGGTCAGCATGCCGATCTGGGTATCGACATGGCACCGCACATGCCGACCGATCCGAACAACGCCAAGAACACGTTCCTGTACAACTACGAGTTTTGGGCTGACTACCGCGACGACATCGACGCCAAGTTCCAGGCGTGGTTGGCGCAATAAGCGTCTGATTTCATGACAAACTCGGGGGCGGTGCGCCGCCCCCGGACCAAAGAAAACCCAAGGGGCACTGATGACTGACGCAAGCCAAAACGCCGGACCTATGCTGGCAGCGGATGGAACGCCGCTCAAGCAATCGCTGGCACGTTCGTTGAGGCGACAAAAGCTGCGGGCGCTGATGCTGGTGGCCCCTCTGCTTTTGTTCGTGCTGTTCTCGTTCATCGTGCCGATTGCATCGATGCTTTTCCGGTCGGTGGAAAACAGCATTGTGCAGCAAACCCTGCCCCTGACGGTCGAAGCCTTGCAAAGCTGGGATGAAAACAGTGGCGAACTGCCTGACGAGGCCGTCTATGATGCCTTTGTCCGCGACATGGTCGTGGCTGTCGACAACAAGACACATACCCGACTGGGTTCGCGCTTGAACTACGAAGAGACAGGCATGTCCTCGATGTTCCGCCGCTCCGGTCGGAAAATGGGTAAGCTGGATCCCGAAACAGATGGGCCGTTCAAGGATCAGGTGATCGAAATCCACGAGGGCTGGGGCGAACCGCAGACTTGGGCGGTGATCAAGACTCACTCGCCCGCTGTGACGAACGGCTATTTCCTAAACGCGGTCGATATGCGCCGCACACCCGAAGGCGCGCAGGCGCAGCCTGAGGACAAGCAGATTCTGATCAAGCTGTTCGGGCGCACACTGTTCATGTCGTTGGTGATTACCGCGTCCTGTATCCTGTTGGCCTATCCGGTCAGTTACCTGCTGGCGACCCTACCGATGCGGGTGTCCAACTTGCTGATGATCCTTGTATTGTTACCCTTCTGGACCTCGCTTCTGGTGCGAACGTCGGCGTGGAAGGTCATGCTGCAACAACAGGGTGTGATCAACGAAACGCTAGTCTGGCTCGGATTGGTGGCCGATGACGCCCGACTTGTCATCATCAACAACCAGATCGGTACGATCATCGCGATGACGCATATTCTGCTGCCGTTTATGATCCTGCCGATGTACTCGGTGATGCAAACAATACCCGAGTCCTACACGCGCGCCGCGAAATCCATGGGCGCGACGAATTGGACGACCTTCTGGCGCATCTATTTCCCTCAATCCATTCCGGGCATTGGCGCGGGGTCGATCCTCGTGTTCATTCTGGCCATCGGCTACTACATCACGCCCGAGATCGTGGGCGGCACCAAGGGCGTCTTCATCTCGAACCGGATTGCGTACCACATCTCGTCCTCGCTGAACTGGGGGCTGGCGGCTGCGCTGGGCACGATCCTGTTGGCCGTCGTGTTGTTGCTCTACTGGTGTTACGACAAGATCGTCGGCATTGATAACGTGAAGTTGGGATAATCGACATGGCCGCACTTACTCCGATTTCCCGCAAACCGATGTCCATGGTTCTGCCAAGCGTTGCGCTGGCAGGGGCCTTCGCCGGTGTCTTCGTTGGCGCAGGTAACGGTTCGATCTTTCTGGGCATCATTGGCGGAGCCGCCCTGATCGCGGCACTGGCTTGGATCTACATCGCTGTTCTGAAAAACGAGCAACTGGCCCGCTGGATCACCATTTTGGGCTTCGGCATCGCCGGATTTCTGATTTCGGGTCCGATGGGCGGCGTTCTGGGCCTGCTGGGCGGCTGGTTCTTCGCATGGTTCATCTACTGGCTGTATGAGGGCCGCTATCGCCGCAAACTGCTGCCCTATCTGACCGCGAAACAGGTGTTCTATCACTACCTGTTCCGGGTGATCTGCGGTGCGATCTTTGTTTTCCTGATCACGCCGATCCTCGTGGTTCTGCCCCTGTCGTTCAACGCACAGGACTTCTTTACCTTCACGCCCGAAATGCTGCGGCTGGACCCCGAGGGGTACTCGCTGAAGCATTACCGCGACTTCTTCACCAACAATGAATGGCAGCGCAGCTTCAAGAACTCGTTGATCATCGCACCGATTGCGACGGTGATCTCTGTTTCGCTGGGCACACTGGCGGCCATTGGGCTCAGCCAAAGCCACGTTCCCGGTCGCCGTGCCATCATGGGTATCCTGATCTCGCCGATGATCGTGCCACTGATCATCTCGGCCACCGGCATGTTCTTCTTCTACAGCGATATCGGTCGCTTCATGGAAGGTACGCTGGGCATGAACAAGAACTTCGTGGGCTATGTGAAAGTGATCCTCGCCCACGCCGTTCTGGGCATCCCCTTCGTCATCATTACCGTGACCGCCACGCTGGTGGGCTTTGACCGATCGCTGACGCGAGCGGCGGCGAATATGGGCGCAGGGCCGGTGCGGACCTTCTTCAAGATCCAGATGCCGCTGATCCTGCCGGGCGTGATCTCAGGTGGTTTGTTTGCCTTCATCACCTCGTTTGATGAGGTGGTCGTTGTGCTGTTTGTCGGCTCGGCCAGCCAGAAGACACTGCCATGGCAGATGTTCACCGGCTTGCGCGAACAGATCAGCCCGACCATTCTGGCGGTGGCGACGATCCTTGTGGTGATCTCGATCGCGCTGCTGACCACGGTCGAATTGCTACGCCGCCGGTCCGAGCGTCTGCGGGGGCTTTCCCCCGCTTGACGCAAGCGCGCGCCTGATCTAACGATTCACCTGTTCATCCCAGCCGCGATGGCGTCGCGGGCGCACTGGGATGATCGGCTCTCGGACCCCGAGACCGCCTGTCCTGAACGCCGGGACAAGTGGCCGGGTTTGCCGCCCGGCAAAGATGAGAGACCTGAAAATGACAAATCGCCCCGAATTCTTCACCTGCCACAATGGCGACAAGGCGCCCCTGCCGTTCAGCAAAGGCGAATACGATCGCCGTCTGGGCAAACTGCGCGCCATTATGGCTGCGCGGGATATTCCCGTAGTTCTTCTGACGTCGATGCAGAACATCGCCTATTACTCGGGCTTTCTGTACTGCGCCTTTGGCCGGCCCTATGGCTGCGTGGTTACGCAGGACGCCTGCACCACGGTTTCGGCCAATATCGACGCAGGCCAGCCGTGGCGCCGCTCGGCCGAAGACAACGTGATCTACACCGATTGGAAGCGTGACAATTACTGGCGCGCGGTGGCCAGCCTGATCGGCGGCGCGAAACGGATCGGGATCGAGAGCGATCACATGACTCTGGCCGCGCGCGATACTGCTTTGGCGATGCTGGGCCAGCCTGAACTGATCGACATCGCGCCCGACACCATGGCGGCCCGTATGGTGAAATCCGCCGAAGAGATCGAACTGATCAAAGGCGGTGCCCGCACCGCTGACGTGGGCGGAGCGGCCATCCACGCCGCCATCCGCGAAGGCGCAACCGAGATCGAGATCGCCATGGCCGGCCGCGACGCGATGGAGGCGGAGATCGCCCGTGCTTATCCCGACGCAGAATACCGCGACACTTGGGTCTGGTTCCAGTCCGGCCTCAACACCGATGGCGCGCATAACCCGGTCACCAGACGGGCGCTGCAAAAGGGCGATATCCTGTCGCTGAACACCTTCCCGATGATTTCGGGTTACTACACGGCTCTGGAGCGCACCCTGTTTCTAGGCGAACCCGACGCCGAAAGCTTGCGCATCTGGAAGGCCAACGTCGCCGCGCATGAGCTTGGCCTGAGCCTGATCAAACCCGGCGCGACCTGTTCTGGCATCACCGCCGAGATCAACCGTTTCTTTGAAAATGAGGGTCTGCTGCAATACCGTTCCTTTGGTTATGGCCACTCCTTCGGTGTGCTCAGCCACTACTACGGGCGCGAGGCTGGTCTGGAACTGCGTGAGGATATCGACACCGCACTGGAACCCGGCATGGTCGTGTCCATCGAACCGATGCTGTGGATCCCCGAAGGCCAGCCGGGAGCCGGAGGCTACCGTGAGCATGACATTCTTGTGGTCGAAGAAGACGGGGCCGAGAACATCACCGGTTTCCCCTACGGTCCTGGCCACAACATCATCGACGCGTGATACCAAGGGGGTGGGGCGTGTGCCTCACCCTTTGCCGCAAACACACAGAGTGCAGTCTAGGCCTGATAAAACGGATCCAGCTTGGCCTTGGCTTTTTCGTTCACGATTGGGATATAATTCAAGCGTCCGCTGGCAGATTGTGGAATGGCCTGCTCGAGAGCCTGAAGGTCCCGCACTGCCAAAACGACGGCATCGCCGGTTTCTCCGCCAAAACCCGCGATCTCTTCTTCTGTGAAACCGATCAGTTGAACGACGTCTTTGGCCAGAAACATTTTGACCTCAACAGATTGCGATAGCTTGAGAATTTCGTCCTTCAGCCGTTGGGCTGTCTGCGCAGGCATGGTAACGACGGCCATATTCGGTCCTGATTGATTGGGGTACGCTGTATTTGATCACACTACAGGAAAAAGATACTAGGGTTGTCAATTTAAGGATGCATTAATACGCATGAGATAGAATATCGTTATTCTATGCAGTTTAAGCGGTTTGGGAGACGCAGTAGTGCCATTCCTATTTGATTGGTCAACTCTGGGCAGTGCGAACAGTTCGACCGTGCTGACAGACGGTTCGAACTCGTCGACGCTAACCGTGGCCTCTGATCCAGGGGTATTCTTCAATGGGTTTCTTGGTGGAAACCTGTTTGTTTCGGGCATCCCGGGCCCTGCGACATCAGAAGTGACGTTTTCAACCGCTGTTAAAAACGTGACGTTCGAAATTCTGGATCTGGACAGCAACGAATTCTCTTTCGACGATAGAGTGACGGTTCTGGCGTTTGATGTGAACGACAATCCGGTCCCGGTTGTTTTCTCCAACCTCAGCCCATTTCACGTCCAGACCGGCAACACGGTCGAAGCCAACGGGAATGTGTCTCCGGGTGTCGAAGGGCCAGGTGCGCCAGATTCGCTGACCGTTTCAATTGCAGGCCCGGTGTCCCGGATTGAGGTCATCTTTGAAGGGGGTCTGTCTTCGGGTGCCAATACCGGTGCAATCGGCTTTGGTGATATCTCCGGCGATATTCTGTGTTTGTGCGCGGGAACTATGATTGAAACGCCGAACGGCCCAACTTCTGTTGAAAATCTGTCCGTGGGAGACACCGTTCTGACCAAGGGAAATGGCCCGCAGCGGTTGCGGTGGGTTGGTTCCAAAACGGTGGACTTTGCGGCCCAAGGTGCCGCTGCGGAAAAATTGCGACCTGTCTGTATCTCTGCCGGCGCACTTGGGCAGGGGCTTCCAGCAAAAGACCTGCTGGTGTCCAGACAACACCGCATATTGGTGTCTTCCAAAGTGTCCGAGCGTATGTTCGGCAGTCCCGATGTCCTTGTGTCGGCAATAAAGCTGGCCGCGTTACCTGGGATCTACGTGGATGAAGACATAACCGAGGTTGTCTATTACCACCTTCTCTTCGATCAACACGAGGTCATTTTCGCCGATGGTGCTCCTTCGGAGAGTTTGTTTACAGGCCCCGAAGCAATCAAGACAATATCGGAGGAGGCCCGAGAAGAAATCTTTATCCTCTTCCCGGAAGTGCAACGTCAGGGCTACGCCGCGGAAACGGCATATCCTGTACCAGCCGGTCGTTTGCAGAAGAAATTCGTCGAGCGGCATCTCAAGAACGGAAAGCTGGTTCTCGAGGACGCGTCCACGCCATCGAACCGCCTGCATTGAGCGTTCACAACTCGGTCACTCCGCTATTCGTGTCGAAAGTCCGATGTGGTGTATTCTTTGGTCTCCGCGATTGGCCAAAGCCAAGACGCATTTAGCCTGCAATTGCCTCGGAAAATGCGGCCAGGCGATCGCTTAGATCGCTCTGACCATCGGCGCCGATGATCATGTAGCCATAGCCGTCTTCCGCCCAAGTGGCCGTTGCCAGCCCGCTGAGAACGGCAAGGTTCACATCCTTGTCCGGTGCCCCTGGCCCTTGACGGATCACGCAAAAGGCAAAGGGCCGCCCCTGATCATCCGCAAAGACGACCTGAACCAGTGGCTTTCCCTTGAAAGACAGAACCTGAGCGCGTTTCAGCTCTGCACCCGGTAAGACGCTCAGGGCTTCGCGATTCAGGGACCGGCCTAGCGTGGCCTCGGCCTGAGCAAACTGGGCCTCAAGCGCCTCGGGTGCGGTGTCCAGAGTGGCAATTGTTTCAGGTACATAGAGCGATTGGTAGATTGCCGCCTGTTGCGCCCAACCTAGCGGCGCGGGTCGTGTCGCCCACAACGTCGCCGAAACCGCCACAATCGCGACCGAGGCCGCGACGGCCAGCAATCGAAAAGGTTGAGACGCGGGTTGAGACCTCGCGCGGTCCGGCAAGGTGATCTGAGGCGCGTCCTGCGGAACATCCTTGAAGACCGCATGCACAACGGGTGCAAACGGATCAAGCGCCATCAGGCGCTGTTCCAGTTCTGGATCGGCTTCGACCGCGCTCTCGATCTCTTGCGCCTCGGTCTCGTCCAGATTTCCATTCAGATACGCCAGCAGCGTTTCATCGGAAAGCGTCATTTGCCACCCCGTCGAACGGCGTCCGCAGCCTCGTGCTGCATCACGGTTTTCAGTTTCTGCCGAGCCGTAGAAAGCCGGCTCATGATTGTTCCAATCGGCACCTCAAGCAAGGCTGCTGCCTCGCGATAGCTATACCCTTCCACGAAGACAAGCATCACAGTCTCGCGCTGTGCTTCTGGCAGGTGCATCACTTGAGTAAACACTTCAGCCGCGAAAATATTCGTTTCTGAATCCGGTCCTGTTGCAATTAATTCGGTTTCTGGGGTCACAGACAAGGCCTGTGCCTTACGAACCGAGCGCGCGCGTACCTCATTCAGCCAGATCGAGCGGCAGATCGTCATCAGCCAGCTGTCTAGCCTGTCATGGGATGTCACCTGATGGTGACGCTCCAGCGCGCGCAGGCATGTGGATTGCAAAAGGTCGTCGGCCACATCTCGGGCCCCCGACAGGGCAAGCCCGAACCGCCACACGCGTTTCGAATGCGTCTGGATCGCGCCGCGCACGGCCTGTTCCGAGCTGATTTCACCACTCATCGAATAAATCGCGACCTGTGTGTGTTTGTCTTTCACGGACCGGGCCCGCAGGGTCAGAAATTACATAACCTGAGGAGAAATGAAATGAAACTTCTGTTGAAAGCAGTCACGATTGCGTCTGCAATTGTTGCAACCCCGGCCCTGTCGGAAAGTTGGACTTTGTCCTCGGATGCCTCTCATCTGGCCTATGGTACGATCAAGAAAGACACAGTGGGTGAGGTCAATTCTTTCACCTCGCTGAGCGGTCATGTCAGCCCTGATGGCAAGGCCGAGATCGAGATTGATCTGTCCTCAGTAGAAACCAATATCGACATACGCAACGAACGGATGATCGAATACGTGTTCCGCAAGGCAGGCACCGCTGCCCTGACCGCTGAATTCGACATGGATGAGGTCTCGGGCCTTGCCGTGGGCGCATCGTCGATCATCGATGTCGAGGCCGCGTTGTCTCTGGTCGGGACCGAGATCGAGTTCGACGCCGAGATGTTTGTGGTGCGACTGACCGAGACATCGGTGATGGTTTCTACCAATGATATGGTTTTTCTCAGCACCGAGGACGCAGGCGTGGATGCAGGCGTTGACAAGCTGATGGAGCTGGCCGACCTGCCCGGCATCACACGGACCGTACCGATCACCGCACGTCTCGTGTTTACCATGGACGAAAACAAGGCCGAAGCGGCGACCGCCGCTCCGGTCGCAATCGCCGCAGTGGACGGGGATCTCCAAGCGGGCAAGAAGGTCTTTCGCAAGTGCAAAGCCTGCCATCAGCTGAAAGAAGGCCGCAATGGCGTAGGGCCCTCGCTGTTCAAAGTGGTGGGTGCATCTGCGGGGCAGGTGGACGGGTTCAAATATTCCGGCCCGCTTGCCAGTGCCGATCTTGTCTGGACGCCGGAGAATCTGGCGGCGTTTCTGGCCGACCCCAAAGGGTTTCTGCCCGGCAACAAGATGCAGTTCCCCGGCCTGAAGAACGAGGCCGATATCACCAATGTCATCGCCTACATGCAGGATGAGGCTCAGGGCTGAGGGAAACAAAATGCGGTGTGGCAGACCCTGCCACACCCACTGGATGCGCGTTAGGTGCGGCGCTTATTGCACGAATTGTTCTGCAACGACTTCTCCGAACTTGTCGAAGAACTTGCCGGATAGCTTTTTGGCCGTCCCTGCAATCAGGCGGCTGCCTAATTGTGCGATCTTACCGCCGATCGTCACCTTGGCTGTGTAAGACAGAACCGTCTCATCCCCGTCGGCAGTCAGAGATACATCCGCGCCGCCTTTGGCAAAGCCGGCAGCACCGCCTTTGCCTTCGCCGGACAGCGAAAACGCATCTGGCGCCTGGGAGTTGTCCAGCGTCACCTCGCCGTTGAAGCGGGCCTTGACCGGGCCGATTTTCAGGACGACCTTGGCCTCGAGGTGTTCGGGGGAATGCTGGATCAACTCTTCGCAGCCCGGAATGCATTCGCGCAGCACATCGGGGTCATTGAGCGCGCGGTAAACGGCGTCCTTGGGGGCAGCGATGCGAATTTCGTCGGTGAGTTCCATCTCGGGGGTCCTTTTTCAACAACATTTCGGAAAGACACGGAGGGCTTTTTCGGTCGCCTCCTCCGCGGTCAACTCGGGTTGCGCCGCTTTGAGAGCGTGCAGCCAGTTAAGCCATTTTCTCATCATGGGACGTCTCCTGGGATTTGTCAGAATTGCGCCACATGATGATTTCAGCCAAAATCGAAAGCGCGATTTCATGCGGGTCGATGGCGTGGATATCCAACCCGGCGGGCGACTTCAGGCGCTTGGTCTGTTCAGTGCTCAGCCCTTGCGTTTCCAGTTTGGCACAAAGCACTTCGGCCTTGCGGCGGCTGGCAACCATCGAAACGCGGCGCGCAGGTGACAGCAGTGCAGCTTTCAATGCCGCTCCGTCGCCTTTGCCTTGCGACGCCACCACAACAAAATCACGCGCTTCAACGCCCAAAGCGTTCAGATGGTTGGGATCAAAGGGGGTGTATTTCACCGTGTTTTCAGCACCCTCAGGCAAACACACGCGCAACCCAGCCAGTGCGGCATGGGTCGCCAACGCCTGCGCGATCGGAGAGACTCCAAAAATGATCAAGCGCGGAGCGTGTTGATAGGGTTCGATCAGCATGTCCACTGTCCCTCCGGATGGGCACCCGCTTTTGTAGGTCTGAACACCGTCCGGGTCGGCCATAGACACAACCTTGTCCGAGGGTTTGACGCGGATCATTTTCGGCTCACCTGACACCTGCGCCTCTTGCGCTGCGGCGCGAACCGCGCGTTGCACGCAGGCACCCCCCAGATGGCCTAGAACCGTACCGTCGCGGGTAATGGCCGCCTTGCCTCCGGCCTTGGCCGAGGTCGCATCGGCTGTGCGCAGAACGGTCGCCACGCAAAAGGCATCGCCGGTGCGGCGCAGTTCTTCAATCGTGTCGAAAATGTCGAAACCTGCCATCGGTAAATCCTTTCACAGTTTTCTGAATTCAGGTTCCAGCGCCGCCAGCGCCTCAAGCGTATTGGCGGGCAGATGGGCATCCAGATGGGGTTCTGCGGCCTGCATGGCAGCGGCAACCGGTTGGTAATTCTGCCAGCCTTTCAGCGGGTTCAGCCAGACGACCCGGCGCGCTTTGCGTTGGATCCGTTCCAGAACCTGCCCCAATGCCTGCGGAGCCGTGCTGCAATACCCATCCGACAAGATCAGCACGATCGTCCGTCCGTTCAGCGCCCGCGCGCCGTAGCCGTCCAGAAAGCTTTCGAGACTGCCAGAGATGTCGGTCCCGCCGCCAAACCCCTCGGCCATCAGTGAAAGCCGCCCGGCGGCGCGGATTGAGTCGTGATCGCGCAGTGCGTCTGTCACGCGCATCAGACGGGTGTGGAACAGATAAGCGTCGGCTTCGGTTCCGCTGCCGATTAGTCCCTTGAGAAAAGCCAGGAAGACTCGGGAATAAACGGTCATCGACCCACTGACATCGCATAGCGCAACGATCCGCATCGGTCGCGGCGGTCGCGCACGGCGATAGAGGTCCATCGGCTCTCCACCCCGTGCCAGACTGGCCCGTTGTATCCGCCGCATGTCCAGCGTCCGACCACGTAGTGCCTGTCTATGTCGGCGAGATCGGCGGTCGCGGATCGCTAGGGCTAGCTGCGTTGCGGCCCGTTCGGCCTGTCTCAGCGACTCGTCATCCATCAACTCGCGCAGATCCCGGCGCGACAGGTTGGCCGTTCGGGTCGCAATCAGCTTCCCATCCATCCCTTCGGCCTCCCCGTCGCCCGGATCAGGAGTGGCGGCTGCCTGATGTTTATCCGTTTGCGGATCCTGTTCGCCTTGCGTTTGCTGCTGCCAGATCTTCGGTTTCGCCGACTGCACCCGTACATGAGCGGTCTGCGCCATCCCACTGCGCTGTTTGCCGGCATTGAACCAGTAGGCGTCGAACAGCTCATCAAAGCGTCGCCAATCCTCGGCGCTGCCTGTCAGCAACACGCACAAGGCCTGCCTGGCCTGTGTCCTGTCGGTTGCCTCGACCGCCGCCAAGGCGGCCAGCGCTTCACCGGTTTCAGCGGGACCCACGCGTAATCCGTTCATCCGCAGATGGGCCATGAATCCGCTCATGCGGTCCACCAAGCCTGTCGCGCGGGAAGGGAACCGGGTGACCTGCATCACGCAACCTTCCCGATCAAGCGATCCAGAACCTCAGACGGGGCGGCGTCATAGTCGGCTGCCGTCTTCAGCAGGCAGACCAGCGTCGCCTGCACCTCGCCCCGAGACCGGGCCATGTCGTTCACACCCAGCCCCGACAGGGCGGCGGCCCAGTCCAGCATCTCGGCAATGCCTGGTGTTTTCTCGAGGTCTTCCTTGCGCAGGGCCTGAACAACCCCGACGATCTGACGTGCCAGCAACCCTTCAATAGAGGGCATACGCGCCTTCAAGATGGCCATTTCCGTCTCGCGCGAGGGGTAGCCGAGATAGCTGTACAGACACCGCCGCCGCAAAGCGTCGGACAGGTCCCGCGTGCCGTTGGCCGTCAGGATCACAATCGGGCGAGAGCGCGCTTTGATGGTCCCAAGCTCCGGAATTGTGATCTGAAAATCAGACAGGATCTCAAGCAGATAGGCCTCGAACTCTTCATCTGCGCGGTCAATCTCATCTATCAAAAGAACCGGAGGGTCGTCCTCACTGATCGCCTCTAAAAGGGGCCGTTTCAGAAGGTAGTCATCCGAGAACAACTGCGCTTCGCTTGTGCCACCATGCGCTTCGCTCGCGCGGATGGCCAGCAATTGGCGCTGATAGTTCCATTCGTAAATGGCGTGGCTGGCATCCAGCCCCTCATAACACTGCAAGCGGATCAAGCGCGCGTCGTGTTGGGCAGCCAGAGCCTTCGCGACTTCGGTTTTGCCAACGCCTGCCGGACCTTCCAGCAGCAAGGGCCGCCCCAAAGCCTGCGCCAGATGCAGCGCCATCGCCAACCGATCATCGGCAACATAGCCCTGCGCGGCCAATCCGTTCTGCACGTCACTCAAAGTCAAAACCAGGATCCATTCTTCATCTGGCTAAAAATTTCCCGGGGGAGGTTCGGAGGGGGCTGGCCCCCTCCGTTCGGTCGGACCGGCGTCAGCCGGTCCGAACCCAATCACCCATGCATCCCCAACCCATTGGCGATCTTCCAGATCCGCCAATGGTCATGCGGCATATGGCTCTGCACCAACCCGAAGGGTCGGAACGCATCATGCACCGCGTTTGAGAAACAGGGCACGCCACCCACATTCGGGCTTTCGCCCACACCCTTCGCGCCAATCGGATGGTGCGGAGAAGGCGTCACCGTATAGTCGGTGATATAGTTCGGCGTCTCCCACGCGGTTGGCAGGAAGAAGTCCATCAGCGTGCCGGTTTTCACATTGCCCATCTCATCATAGGCAATCTCCTGACCCATTGCGATGGCCAAGGCTTCGGTCACACCACCATGGACCTGCCCGTCAATGATCATCGGGTTGATCCGGGTGCCACAATCATCCAGCGCATAGAACTTTCGCACGTCCCACTCACCGGTATCCACGTCGATCTCCATGACGCAGATATAGGCCCCGAACGGATAGGTCATGTTCGGCGGGTCATAGTAGCTGACCGCCTCCAGACCGGGTTCCAGTCCCGGGATTGCCTGATTATAGGCGGCAAAGGCGATTTCCTTCATCGTCTTGAAACGCTCGGGCGCGCCTTTGACGGAGAACCGATCCACATCCCATTCGACATCGTCGTCGTGGACCTCAAGCAGATAAGCCGCGATCATCTGCGCCTTGGCGCGGATTTTGCGCGCGGCCATGGCAGTCGCTGCACCGGCAACGGGCGTGGACCGAGAGCCGTAGGTTCCCAGACCGTAGGGCGCAGTATCGGTGTCGCCTTCCTCCAAAGTGATATCATCGGCGGGTAGACCGATCTCACTGGCGATGATCTGGGCAAAGGTCGTGGCATGGCCCTGACCCTGTGAAATCGTCCCCAACCGCGCGATGGCGGACCCGGTCGGGTGGATCCGGATTTCGCAACTGTCGAACATACCAAGCCCAAGAATATCGCAGTTCTTCACTGGCCCGGCACCCACGATTTCGGTGAAATGCGTCAGACCAATTCCCAGCAGCTTGCGGGTTTTACCAGCCTTGAAGTCCTCAACCCGCTGTGCCTGTTCCGCCCGCAGACCTTCGTAGTCGACGGCCTTCAATGCCTTGTCCCAAGCGGTATGGTAATCGCCCGAGTCATACTCCCAGCCCAGAGCCGACTGGTACGGGAACTGATCGGCCTTGATGAAGTTTATTCGGCGCAGCTCGGCCGCGTCCATGTTCAGTTTGATGGCTAGAACCTCGATCATGCGTTCGATGAAATAGGCGGCCTCGGTCACGCGGAAGGAACAGCGATAGGCCACCCCGCCCGGAGCCTTGTTGGTATAGACACCATCCACGGCCAGATAGGCGGTGGGGATGTCATACGACCCCGTACAGATGTTCATGAAGCCTGCAGGGAATTTGGTCGGGTCCGCACAGGCGTCAAAGCCGCCATGGTCCGCCGTGGTGTGACACCACAGGCCGGTGATCTTGCCGTCCTTGGTGGCCGCGATCTTGCCCTGCATCCAGTAGTCGCGGGCAAAGGCGGTGGACATCAGGTTCTCCATCCGGTCCTCGACCCATTTCACCGGCTTGCCGGTGACAATCGAGGCCACGACCGAGCAGACATAGCCCGCATAAGCTCCAACCTTATTGCCGAAACCGCCACCGATATCGGGGCTGATGACGCGGATATTGTGTTCGGCGATGCCTGAGATCAGCGACACAACCGTCCGGATCGCGTGCGGTGCCTGAAACGTGCCATACAGCGTTAATTTTCCGGTCACCTTGTCCATGCTGGCAACCGAGCCGCAAGTCTCCAACGGGCAGGGGTGGGTGCGGTGATAGTACACCATCTCCTCGGCGACCACGTCAGCTTCGGCCAGAATGGCCTCGGTCGCATCCTTGTCGCCTTGTTCCCAGGTGAAGATGTGGTTGTGATGCTTGCGAGGGCCATGCGCACCTTCGGTTTGACCTTCAAGGTCTTCGCGCAGGACCACATCGGATTTCAGCGCCTCAAACGGATCGGTGATCACAGGCAGTTCTTCGTAGTCAACCTCAACCAACTCCACCGCATCGGCGGCGATATAGCGGTCTTCGGCGACCACAAAGGCGACTTCCTGGCCTTGGAACAGCACCTTGCCGTCGGCCAGAACCATCTGCTTGTCACCCGCCAGCGTTGGCATCCAATGCAAGCCCAGCGGAGCCAGATCCTCGGCGGTCAGAACAGCGATCACGCCGGGCATCGCCAAGGCAGCCTCTTTGTTGACGCTGACAACGCGGGCATGTGCGTAGGGGGAGCGCACGAAGTCGCCGAATAGCATGCCGTCCAGCTTGATGTCATCGACATAATTGCCCTTGCCTTGGGTAAAGCGCACATCCTCGACGCGTTTGCGCGAGCTGCCCATCCCCTTGAGATTGGCGGCGCGTTCTTCGGGGGTCAGTGTCTGGTCGTTCATTCCGCAGCCTCCTTCTGAGCGTTCAGCATGTCAGCAGAGGCCGAGATCGCCTTGACGATGTTCTGGTATCCGGTGCAGCGGCACAGGTTCCCGGCCATCCCGAAACGGATATCCTCTTCGGTCGGGTTCGGGTTTTCCTGTAGCAAACGGTGCGCGCGAGTAATCATCCCCGGCGTGCAAAAGCCGCATTGCAGCCCGTGATGCTCGCGGAACATTTCCTGCAATACGCCAAGGCTGCCATCGTCATTGGTGAGGCCTTCGACGGTGGTGATATCGGCTCCGTTCACTTGCGCTACAAAGGTCGTGCAGGATTTGACGGATTTGCCATCGATATCCACGGTGCAGGCGCCGCAATGGCTGGTCTCGCAGCCGATATGAGGGCCGGTGATTTTAAGATCTTCCCGAAGGAAGTGAATCAACAGCGTGCGCGGCTCGGCCAGACCTTCGACCTCTTTGCCGTTCACGGTGAGTTTGACGTGCATTTTCGACATGGTTTCCTCCCCTCAACCCGCGCGGCTTTGCGCACGGTCGATGGCGCGGCGCAGCATCACGCTCGCCACATGTTTCTTGAATTCGACGGGTCCACGGTTGTCGGCCACGGGTTCAATGGCATCCAGCATGGCGGCAACACAGCCGTCCACATCGCCATTGGCCAATGCAGCGCTGGCGCTTTCGGACCAGATCGGAGTGTCCGCCAAGTTGGTCATCGCAACAGAGGCCGTGCCATTGCCGACCATCACAGCTGCGGCGGCCGTAGCGTAATCCCCGATCTTACGCTTTTGCTTCTCATACGCCTGACCAACTCCGGCCCCCGGCACAGGGATCGAAATCCGGGTCAGAATTTCTTCATCCTCGCGCGCGGTGAAATAGGCGGCCTCATAAAACTCACGGGCGGCGACACTGCGTGACCCATCGGGGCCGGACAGTTCAAACGTCGCGTTCAGGCACTGCATCAAACCCGGCATGTCGTTCCCTGGGTCGCCGTTGGCGACATTGCCACCGACGGTGCCCATGTAGCGGACCTGAGGGTCGGCAATCTGCAAGCCCGCCTCGCGGATCAGCGGAATGGCAGTGGCGAGACCGTCATGGGTGATCAACTCGTGCTGCGTCACCATGGCGCCAAGGGTCACGGTATCGGACCCGACCTCGATGCCCTTAAGTTCGTCGATGGCCTGAAGATCGACAAGATGGCCCATCTCGGCCATGCGCAGCTTCATCATCGGGATCAGGCTGTGCCCGCCCGCGATCACGCGCGCTTCGTCTCCGTGTTCTTGTAAAATGCCGATGGCCGAGGCGATGTCGCCTGGCCGGTGATACTCAAAACCGGCTGGTATCATGTTTTTCCTCCCTGGGTCCAAGCGGTATACCTTGGGGTACCTGCAGTTAGGAAAGAGGGGTGCGCTCAGCGGTTCCAGCCGTAGGGAACGGGGCGCGCAGCTTGTTTCACGAAATGCGAATAAGCTGCACGAGTTGCGATCAAAGGCCCAAAGCGTCGCGGATGTCCGACAGGCGGGATCGGCTGACAGGTACTTTGCTAAGGGCCTCGACAGAGTCGAAATAGCACGTCCCGTTGTCCTTGTGCCTCTCGAAGCTTGAGACATGTTTGGGGTTCACCAGATAACTTCGATGGGCGCGCAGGAAGCCATCGGGTTGCAGGCGCGTCTCAGCCTCGGTGATGGACCAGGGGCAGAACAGTTTCTCGGAATCGATATAGAGAATGGTGTAATGCCCCTCGGCCCGGATGGCGGCAATTTGGGCGGGTTCGGCAAAGAAGGTCTGACCTTCGCGTTCAAACGGCACTCCGGCGCGAAGGGTCGGGGTCGGTTCTGGCTGCGACGCGGGTTCTGGTTCTGCAGCCGATTCTGGTTTGGGTTCGATGAAGGTGATCCCGGTCAGCAGGAAGGCCCCACAGATCAAAAAGACTGCGACCGTGACGCCCATCGCCAGAATCTGGTTGTCCAGCGCAGGCCCCGCAGCCCCGGCAGTCTCGGTGGCCACGAAATCCGTAAGACCGGTTGCGATGAAATGCATGGAAAACACGGCAATGCCGAAACAGGCTGTGCCCAGCAGGATGTTCCGATGGGTTCGGCTGTCGTAAGCCACCCAAATCGCCAGAACCGACAGAACAACCGAGGCCGCGGTCGATAAAACGATGTCGAACAGGCTGTAGACGGGTCGGCACAGCTGCATCCCGGCCATGCCGACATAGTGCATGACAACGATGCCAAGCCCCACGATCACGCCCGCGCCAATGATGGTCGGCGGGGTTCTGGGACGGAAATGCAAAAGCAGCAGCGCCAGTCCCACCATAAGGATGGCGACCAGCGCCGAGATCAGCGTCACCAGCGCGTCGTAATAAAACAGGATCGGCAGTTGCAGGCCCAGCATGGCAACGAAGTGCATCGACCAGATACCGCCACCCAGTATCACGGCTGCGAGGGCGACAATGAACTTGCGCCGTTGATTGTCCAGTTTAGACGCGCCATGCGTCAGGTACAGACCGGTAAAGCCGGCCATCAGCGCTACGGCCAACGAGGCCGCCACGAGCCACGCATTGTGCGAATAGTCCAACATTGAGATGCCGCGCCCTCCCCAGCGCGATCATGACGTTATCAAACTGAAATTATCCGCACAATCTTTGTTGGCCTCAGCGGAAGACACCTGTTTAGAATGAGGTGCATAAACGGGTCTCGCCGGTTTTTAGGCTACAGGTCAGCCCCGCTTTTTCGGCGCAAGGTAGGTCCATGTCGGCCCGGCTGTCTCGCCCGATCCGTCCGGCAATGGGATGCGCATCAGTTTTTGCGCCAGCGACTTGATCGAATACATCGTTGGAACAAGGTCGCGCAAAGCGGATTTATCCTCGTTGAAGGCGATGTGCAGACCGTCCAGCAAACCGGACCACGCGGCGTTGAACTCGGCCGAAATCGCGGCGATTTCGGGGGCGGACTTGTAGTTCTCCTCGCTGGGGTCGTCTTTCATGGGCGAGACCGCGCTCCAATCAACGATCAGGTCACCGCCAGTCGGAGGGTCGGTCACAAGATCTTCGGGGCGATAGTAGCGGCTATGTAGGATTTCGTTGAACTTGAAGAAATGCGCAACGTCCTCATGGCCGGCTGGCCCCGGAATGGTGTCTCCGTCACCAGCTTTGCCACCCAGATCTGCGCCTTCACCTTCTTCCATGATCTTTTGGATGGCATCAAAAGCCGCTTTGCGACGTTGCGCGGGGGTGCCGGTTATCTCGACAACTTCACCGCCCGCGCCGAAATAGTCGTCATTGGAGATCTGACGCGCGGGGTCGCCGATGAAGATCTCTTTGTCCCCGAACTCCTTACATGCTTCTTCCAGCAGCTTCCTGACATAGGCGTAGAATCCGCCGATGGTGGAATAGTGCCCCCTCAATGCCTTGCGGAGGTCTTTCGGCGCGGTTTCTATCTTGCGGAAGCTTTTGACCTGTTTGGGCGAGAACTTACGCAGACGCACCTCTGGCCCGGCCCCGTTCAGTAACTCTGTCGGGTATTTCGGCAGCAAGTTTGGATTGTTCAGCTGAGGCGTACCCCCGATCGCGTTCATCACATTCGCCGCAAGAACCATATGCAGCATCTCTTCGACCATGACCTGGCGGATCACCTCGATCGGCTCGGCATTCACGATGGTCGGCTCGGACCGGTCGTATTGCCCTTGCTCCAGGATCGAATAGCAGGCGGTCGCGTAGGGCGGGATTGTCGAAAGCTCCAGCATCAAGGCGTCTTGCAGATGTTTGCAGAGATTTTTACGCGCGGCGTCCAGTTTCTTTTTCGAACTCATTTCGCACCCCCTTTCCGAACGGCCTTCTGGATGGCTCTGGCGGCCCTGAAGGCCATGGCCGACATCGTCAGCGTCGGGTTGGACGTGGCAATCGTCGGCATCGAGCCCGCGCCCACCAGCCACAGATTGTCGTGGTCCCATGCGCGCATCTCGTCACTGGTGACCGAGTTGTGCCTGTCTGTCCCAATCCTGTGCGTACCGACCAGATGGCCTGCACCGAAGAAGGTGTAACCCTTTCCATCATAGGTTAAATACCCCGCATCCGATGGGCTGTAGGAGGTATGGTTCTTGATACCCAACCGCTGGAAAATTTGCGCGCAGGTGTCATTGGCAGCGGCCAGCCCGGCGCGGGAATAGTCGTCCAGATCATAGCTGATCACCGGGCGGTATTCGCCCATGGGTGTGCGGTAGGCTGGGTCGATGGTCACTCGGTTTGTTGCTCTGGGCAGTTGCTCGACCATGGTGCCAATTCGGACCTGCCGCTGGACATCGTGATAGAGCTTATCGCGCAGGGCGGTGCCATAGAGGTTGTCCTGCTCGACCAGCCGCGCCACGTCTGAATTCGGAGAGCCAGCGGCAAAGTTCCAGCCCCAATTACCGATCTCCAACCGGAAGGCCGCGTTCTTGTTCCTAAAGTTTCCGTCCCGGAAATTGGCGTAGCTCGAGGTCGATCCGGGCCCGCGAAACGGTCCAACCGGCTCGGGCGCGGCGCCCCAAGTCATCATGTAGGGGTGGTCCATCAGGTTGCGGCCCAGCTCGTCACTGCTGGTGCAAATTCCCGAGGCCAGAGCCAGAGTAACGTTTTCCACCGCACCGCCAGCCAGCACAAATTGCTTACCTCTGGCCCGGCGCAGTTCGTACTGAGGCACACCGGGGAACGGGTATTTCTTGTAAACGATGCCAGATACACGCCCGCTTTCGGCCAGTTCGACCTTCGAGGCGATGGCCTGCGTGATCGTCTCCAACTGATGCTTGGCTTCGTGCTTGGCATCTTCGAGCGTTTTCATCGCGTTGTATTTGGCCTGGATCGGGCAGATCGGAATGCAGCTTGAGTTCCCCTCGCACCGCTGACCCATATAGGCGAATGGCCCGGTCGCGCCGCGCGGGAGGAATTGTTGCCGGCGCTTGTCGCCAACCTGAATACCCTTGGCAGTTCTTGGCTTGCGGGGGGTTGAGTTCCGACCTTGCGGCGTGCGCGAGACTTTCAGGTGTACCGTGCTGGTGGCGTCCTCGCCGATTTCGATGGGCATCCCATCTGCCTTGGCAAAGAAGCCATCCACATAAGACGACGGGATCGAATGCATCGGATAGTCGTACTCTTTGTCGAAATACCCGACATTGTCGTGCCGTCCGGACGTGCGAATACCCAGTGCCTTGGGCGTCTGTTCGTCGGCATCGGCCGAAACGCCGATCTCCCACTCGGCGCGCTCATAATCCGCGCGCAGGTCCTGATAGCCAAAGGGCCAGTCAACGCCTTTGCCGAAACGGCTTTGCATCTCGAAATCCGCAGGCATCATGCGCAGGCTTGTGCCCAGCCAATGCAGTGAGGTTCCGCCAAAGGCCATCAGATAGTTGCTGCCAAAGGGCAGGGGGCCGCGTTGGACGAAATACCCGTTTGTATCGGGCTCGGTGCCCCGAACAGCGGTGATATCCAGCACCGAAGGTGAGGGCAGGGTTGGTAGGTTCGGATAGGGAGAGTTCGGCGTCTTGGCCAGCGACAGATAGTACTGATCCAGGTACGAGCGATAGGTTTCCCACGTCTTGCCGTGGTCTTCTCCGGCTTCGAGGATCAGAACCGAATGACCGGCCGATACCAGCTCCTTCGCCAGAATGCCCCCGGCAAACCCGGCTCCCACGATGACCACATCATAGGTCCGGTCGTCATCTGCAATTGCGCTCATTTGCCTGCCCCCCGCTGTTTTGGAGGTTCAAGGCCCCATGCGCCAAAGCCCTGTTGCTTGGCCCCTTGGGGATGCGCGCCGATGGCGTCCCAGACCAGCCCTTCCTTGTAGGACCGGGTCGAGATGATCTTGACCACATCAAACCGCGACGCGCCGTAGCTTTCGCGCCATTCCTGCGAAAGCGGTACCCATTGGCCGGTGTACCAAAGTTGGATCAGCGTGCGTGACAGCGGGCCGAGGCATTTGTCTGACAGATAAGTTTGACGCATGATCCGGTCGTCGTCCTGTTTGCCCAGCTTGTCGGAATGAGACAGGAACTCTTTGAGGATTTCGGTGGGCAGGACTTGCCGAAACTGATGCCAGTATTCGCCTGCGCATCCGGTGCCTTGCAGTTCGGCGCTGCTATAGCCGGTCAGGGCGGCGCTGACGGTCAGAAAGGCGTTAAACTCGGGGGTGTCATCATGCGTCTTCATGGCGATCCCCATCAATTGCGTCCACGTAGAAGCCACGCGGCTCAAAGCAGGCGGGCGGGCTTTCAAAGACTTGCACAGCCACCGGCGTCATATCGGTGAACAGCGTGCGCATGTCGCGGGTCATCGGGAAATCGTTGTTCCCTAGTTTCAGCTTGAAGCTTTTTGCGATGCGTTTGCCCTCTTTCGTGGTCAACATCGCGGTTTCAAACAGGCCCGAGATGGTCCAGCGGGTCCAAACAGTGCGTCCAAGCCCGGTGGCGAATTCGGGGATCGGTGTGCAGTTGGTCAGGGTCCAGTGATCGCCCTTGAGTTTGCCCAGATCCGCCGTCAGATCGTAGACGATGGTTTGCGGATCGTCGGGATTGACCAGTTGAATCCACCATTTCTTGGGTGAGATCGGTGGGTGTCCCTTCATCTTGGCGTTCAGCGAAGGAACCTTGTAGTTGAACTGGCCCAGAAACTTGGGCTCTCCGAACGCTTGGCGTCCGGCCTTGACGGCCATGGCATTATCGGCGGCCACATGAACCCGTAGATGGCCGATGGTTTTTGTCTGATCGCGGCCGTGAAGATATTCGGTCAGTGACATCTTCGGCACGCCTGGCACCCGGTTCTTGGGATAGGCCAGTAGGTTGAATTCGACCTCGTTCACGAAGCCCAGCGAGTTGTCATAGTGCGCGGTATAGCGTTGGAAGTTCAGCAGGATGACGGCCTTGTTCTCGCCGTCTTCATCGGGAAATTCGGCGACGCAAAGGCCGGTGCCTTTCACAAACTGGCGGGCAACTTCGACCGAGGTGTACCAATACATCCACTGGCATTGCAGCGAGGCATAGTAGAAGGGGAACGTGTCAAACTGCTTTGGCAGTTTCGGCATGACGCCGGTGACATCCGTTTGATGGCACGGGTCGCTTTTGGCTTTTTTCTTTGTCATTTGGCTGTGATCTCCCCCACTGGCTGTGACAATTCTACTTGCTCCAATTCCGCCCGATCATGCCTCCGGCTGTTTTGTTTTTAGGGTTTTCAAAATGGCTTTTGCCTCGACCAGCGCGGGTGCTTTGGTCTTGTCGGCGGCCACGGCTTTCGAGATCTCACCAAAGCAGTTCGACGAAGTCTCAAGCTCGGCCAATTCCCGAACGACATGCAAAAGCGGGCCGTAATGGCCAAGCTGCAACGCCACCATGGCAGCGTCTTTAAGGTGGTCGATCCCGGCGCTGTCGTCCCCGTGGGCCATGGCCAACCGACCGCGCAGGCAGGTCAGGCCAACGATCCAGAATTTCTCACTGCTGTCGTTGGCGAAGGCTTCGGCTTCGTCCAACAGCTCCTCGGCCAGTTCCAGTTTGCCGTGCAGAATGGCCGCATCCGCGTAGAGGCACAGGAAGAAGCTCAGACCAAGGCGGCAGCCTGTATCGCGCCATTCGCGCAGGCCCAGGGCGATCTCTTCCAAGGCCTTTTCGCCATCGGTGCTTCGGCGCACCCAACCATTCATGACCCGCGCCCAACCGCGCCAAAACTGGAAAGAATATTCTTCGGACAGGGCGATCAAAATGGCAGAGCTGT
The DNA here is from genome assembly GCF_056541245.1 of Ruegeria sp. AI3. Classification (NCBI taxonomy): domain Bacteria; kingdom Pseudomonadati; phylum Pseudomonadota; class Alphaproteobacteria; order Rhodobacterales; family Roseobacteraceae; genus Ruegeria; species Ruegeria sp. AI3. The sequence continues at coordinate 10,879 of NZ_JBQFYA010000011.1, read as the reverse complement.
CCTGCACCGTCGCCTCATCACCCCGGAAATGGGAAATCCATCCAAGGAAGGCATTGGCGAAGGACTGGCTGAACGGGTGTGCTGTCTCTTCGGCATGGACCAGCGCTGCCTTGATCGCTTTCAGGGCGCTGGCTTCGTCGCCTGATAGCCAGTAGGAAAGCGCGCGATAGCCCTGAAGGGCAACCGCAAGGTCAACCACATCGAAATCGAGGCCCATGAAGCGATGTTCGATGGACAGATTGACCTCAAGCCCGGCCTCAAGATGTTTCAGCGCGTCCTTGGGATGGCCCAGATAGGTCTGAAGCGACCCCATTGAGCGTTTGGCCGAGACAATGGTCAGCGGGCTCGATAAATCCTGACAGAGCGAGACCAGCCGGTCCGCATTCTGTTTCGAGATCTCATATTCCCCGCCCAGCATGGTCGAACGGAACTGCCCGTAGACCACTTTGAACAGCCGCTCGGTCTCGCCATATTCACGGCACAGGGACTGCGCCCGCGCATAGGCCGACAAAACCGATTTATGCGCATAGCCCCGGACGAAGGCCAGAGGCACGGCGATCATGATCTGCATGTCTATTTCGCGCCGGTCGCGTTCCTGCGATTGCGGCATTTCCTGCAAGCATTCCAAAGCGTGCTGCAAATGGGTGATCGCCTCGACATTCGCCGAATGGTCCAATGCCTGCCGGGCAGCGGTCATCAGTTTGCCCTCGGCGGCGGGGTAATTGCCGGCACGCCAATAGTGATGGCCCAGAATTTCGGGCTCTCGCGCGACAGTTTCGGAGTATTTTTCCTCAAGAACTGCTGCGATTTGGCCATGCCATCGTGAGGCTGTCGAGCGCAGCATGGATTGATACGCGGCATCCTGTACCAGCGCGTGGCGGAACCGGTATGCATCAGCCATACCCGGCTGGCCTGCTGGAACGATCAGTTCGGTCTCAAGCAGCTGGTTCAGCGCTTCGGTGATGTCGTTTTCGGTCCAGTCCAGAACCTCGGACAGCAGCTTGCGTTCAAAGTTTCGACCGATTGCGGCGGCGACCTGCACGATCTCGCGGCTGGCCGACAAACGGTCCAATCTGGCCATCAGTGAGTCCTGCAGCGATTCCGGGATCGCCATGGACAATTCGGCCTGACTCTGGCCGCGATTGACCAAAAGGCCGGATTCCATCGCCATCTTGGTCAGTTCTTCGACGAATAGCGGCACGCCATCGGTGCGATCGGCCAACTGGCTGAGAACTTCCGGCGACGGCCGCACGCCCGAAATGCTTTCAACCAGCTTATAGATGTCACGTCGTACAAGCCGGTTAAGCTCCAGACTGGTGACATGGGACTGGTTGCGCCATGGCGATTGGAACTCGGTCCGGGCGGTCATCAGGATCAGGCAGCGGCGGTTCGGCACCTGTTCGATCCAGCCATTGACGAATTCCAGCGTCGAGGCGTCGAACCAATGCATATCGTCGAGCAGCAGCAATAGCGGCTGATGCTGCTCCAACCCCGCGCATAGCTGCAAAAGCGCTTCGATCAACGCACCCTTTTCCCGCTCGGGTCCCATCGGCGCGACCAGAGAGGTGTTGTCTTCCAGCCCCATCAGGCGCAGGACAGGCGCGGCGCAGGTTTCAGTATCAAGGTTCAGATCGGTCAGAAACCGGGTGACTTTGTCCCGGCTTTCCTCAGGAGGCGCATTGGGCAGCATGCCCGTCAGCGTCGTCAGCGCATTCTTGATCGGGAAAAACGCGCTGCTTTGATGCAACGGCGATCCGAACAGGGTGAACTGGGTGGAGTCCTCGCTGGTCAGTTTGTCCTTCAGTCCAAATGCGATCTTTGATTTGCCAACGCCCGCGTCGCCGGTCAGCAGCAGAACCTGCCCCTCTCCGTCCAGCGCGCCGTCCCATCTGGACTGGACCAGAGCGATTTCGGCTGTGCGCCCGATGGTCGGTGTCTTGTCGTGCGCGAAGTCTTTGCGCCCGGTCTCAAAACCGGAAATCCTCGGCCCGACCACATAGAGCTGCAATGGTGTGCTGACACCAGCCAAGGGCGGGCTGCCGATCGAGGTGAAATCCAGACGCTCTCCGATCAGTCTGCGTGTCACTTCCGAGACAACCACCTGACCCACATCTGCAGCAGCCTGAATCCGAGCTGCCACGTTCGGTGTATCCCCAAAAAGCCAGACCTTTTCCGAGCTTGACGTACCGGCTGCCGTGCCCACCACCACAGGTCCGGTATGGATCCCGATCCGCACATTTGTCGAAACCGACTTGTCCGTCAGCCCCGCATTCCCGTCGCGCGTCGCGCCAGCGATCTCAAGCGCGCAAAGAGCGGCGGAATAGTGGCTGAGTTCCTGCGCGGTAGGATAGCCGAAGATGGCGACCACTCCGTCGCCCGCATAGTTTGCAATCTCGCCGCCGAATTTGGTGACGGTCCGGCCAACCAACTCGCGGTATTGCGTGATCAGTTCGCGGTAATCCTCGGGGTCGAGCCTTTCGGACAAGGCCGTTGAACCCACCAGATCGCAGAACATGACGGTCAGTTGGCGACGTTCGGCCACGTCTTCTGGTGCGTCCTTGGGAGAGGGCAAAGGGGCACCCGGTGGGGGACTGTCCTGACCCATCAGCGAAGCCCCACAAGCGGTGCAAAACTTTGCATGCGCCATCGCTGACGCACCACAGGACCCACAGGCTAGGGTCAGTGCATTGCCGCAGCCGTGGCAAAAGTTGGACCCGGCAGGATTGGCCGCACCGCATTTGCTGCAATTAACATTCGGACGTCCCAATATGACTGCCCCTGAGCGCTGTAATTGCGCCGAATATGAAACAAAGAAACAATTTCGCGTTCTTTAGTATCACAAAATCTACAATTCGTCGCCCATGAATTGTGCTCGGGTTTTGTGCGCCCGCAAAGGGTTACTCACTGGTGCGGGCTGGCACTGTGGTTAGGACCCCGCCTGCGGTCGCAGAAACCCTCCAATTCTGTCGATGTTTTCGACCAGAAAGAACGGGCTGTCAGAGCCTGGTATGGGCTGAAAAAGCTGCCCATGGTCTTTTTTGAATGCGGTAAAGATCGGGCCGCTCACATGGTCCAGAAAAGCTTGGAAATTCTTGTAGATTTCGATGAAAACGACGGTGCCGTCACTGCAGGGCGGCGCCGAGTTTTCGCCGCCCGTGTGGATGAGGTAGCCCCAGGTGTCCTCTTCCTGCTTCACATCTTGGGCCAATTGCTTGAGGGCTGCGATCCCCTCGGCCTCTTCTCCGGGTTTCAAATACCAGGTCGCGATTATGCTATACATATCGATAGTCCTTTCGAGAGGCAGGTCTGTGTCCTATCCGTGATCAGCCCTGCCCAGACGGGTCAAATTGATTGATCGTTGTGGCGCGGCGGCCCTCGGTAAAAGAGGGTAAAATATGCCGAAAGAGAGCCTGCAACAGGCTTGCCGGATGAGGGCCACGCAGCCCTTATGTTAGCATATTGTGCGCCGGGCTGGCAAAACTCAGATGTTGCCAGCGGGTGTGTGCGGTCCTGACTGTCACTGAGCCACGGTCCGAATATCAACCCCGCGAGGAAATCTGCCGCAGAGGTCCGTAGGCGGCTTTGAACTGCGCCTTGGTTGCCTCGTAATCTGCGGTTTTGCTGCTTTCGGGCAGAACGCGTTCGCCGATGCTGGGAGGGGTTAGGATGTCTTCGGGCGACGCTCCGGTTTCTGCGATTTGGGCAAGACGCGCGGCCCCCAGTGCTGCGCCGAACTCGCCATCTTTGGGTAGCTCTATGGGTACGTTCAAAACAGTTGCAATCAGCTTGACCCAGTAGCGCGATTTTGTACCGCCGCCGATGCCGATCAGCCGATCAATCCGCGCGCCAGTCTGCACCAGCGCGTCATAAGAGTCGCTCAGACCATAGGCGACGCCCTCAAGCACGGCGCAGGTCAGATCGCTCTTGTCGGTGTCTTTTCCCAGCCCGGTAAAGCCGCCGCGAATGTTGGCGTCGTTGTGCGGGGTGCGCTCGCCTGAGAGGTAAGGGTAGAATTGCACGCGCCCCGGCGCGCGTAGCTCCTCGCCCAGTGCGCGCGTCAGGTCGGCGGGTTTTTGGCCAGTGATTTGGCTTAGCCAGTTCAGGCTGTCGGTTGCAGATAGCATAACGCCCATCTGATACCAGCGATCGGGCACTGCATGGCAAAACGTGTGCAATGCCGAGGCCGGATCAGGGTGATAGCCATCGCGCGCAGCCAACAGCACCCCGGAGGTGCCAAGCGAAATAAACCCGTCTCCTTCGTTCAGAGCACCCAAACCACAGGCAGCCGCGGCGTTGTCTCCGGCACCGCCTGCGACCGTTACGTTATTGCGCAGACCCCAACGGCTGGCAAGATCGGCGCGAAGGGTACCTGCGGGCTGACATCCCTCGACCAGGCGGGGCATCTGAGATTCTGACATCTGCCCAGCGATCAAAAGCTCCTCGGACCATGTACGCCGCGAGACGTCCAGCCAGGATGTGCCAGCGCTATCCGACATGTCAGCGACGTAGTCGCCTGTCAGATAGTAGTTCATATAAGCCGCAGGCAGCAGAACCTTCGCGATACGGGTGAAATTGTTTGGCTCATGTTCCTTGACCCAGAGCAGTTTGGGGGCCGTAAAGCCGGGGAAAACGATATTGCCTGAAGTCTCGCGAATACCGGGCAGGGCGTCCAGATGCTGGGCCTCGGTATCCGCGCGCGTGTCATTCCACAGAATACAGGGTCGGATCACGTCACCTGCGGAATCCAGAAGCGTTGCGCCATGCATGTGGCCCGCTACGCCTACGGCTCGCAGATCGGCGAATTCGGGATGGGCGTCGCGTAGCGCGGCAACCGCCCCCTCTAGCGCCGCGACCCAATCGGCGGGGTCCTGTTCGCTCCAGCCCGGATGTTTGTGTTCGGACGTGCAGGAGCGCTCGGCCGAGCCGAGCACGCTGCCGTCTTCGGCCAAGAGCAGGGCGCGCAGCCCGGACGTTCCCAGATCAATGCCAAGGTAGCTCATACTGCGTCGCCTCTGAATTCACATATTTGCAAACGGTTTATTCTGTTTTTAAGGAGTCTGCAAAGTGCGGATCAGCCCCCGATGTAGCTGCCGGTCTTTGGGCGATAGAAAATCTTCTGATCATGCAGCTTGCCCAGAAGATCATGCATCCGGCGGATGGTGTCTTCGGTGGTCTCATTCGCCTCAATAGAATAAGAGGCCATCGCCTGTCGCAGGGCCTGTTCGATCAGTTCCATATCCTCGATGGAGAGTTCGAACATGTCATTGTATTGCGGCATTTGAAGTCCTCCGGCTGCGGGTGTGAACCCAAAGCATGCCCGGAAAACCCCGAGTTTACCAGAATGCGGTCCGTATCAGTCCCTTTGCATCCGCGCTGCATAATATTGCGCAATGGCTTGGGTCCGGTTTTTGACGCCCAGCTTGTCGTAGATGTTCGACAGGTGGAACTTCACGGTGTTTGTCGAAATCTCGAGCTCTTTTGAAAGTTCGCGATTGGACATGCCCTGCGCCAGCGCCTCGAGGATGGTGCGTTCCTTGCGCGACAGGCTTTCGATCGGGTCCTGCTGCATTTTCCGGACGTCTATGAACGGAAACACCATCTTGCCCGCGGCCACCTTCTCGCAGGTGTCCAGAAGCCCTTCGACCTCGCCCGAGCGTGCGGCAAACCCAGCTGCCCCGGCCTGCATCGCCAGTCGTGGAACGTCAGCATTGGCATCGCCATAGACGACGAAGCGCGGTGCGCTGGCCTGATCGCGCAGCACCTCGATCAGTTTGGCAGCGCCAAGGGCGGGCAATGTCCAGTCCACCACGCCGACCTGAACAGGCACCCGCATGACCGTGCCAAGGAATCCTTCGGCCGTGGCCGAGGTCGCGACCAATGAGAATCGCGGGTCGCGTTCAAAGATCTCTGACATCGCCGACAGGACCAGAGGGTTGCCGTCTGCCAGCATGACGTCGATGGGCTTTGATGGAGCTTCTGCCATATGAATTTGCCCTTAAAGTTCAAAAAACTACCCAAATGGGTGGGTGCAGTTTTTGTATACTATCGTATTTTTATACCTTTAGGTAGGTAATATCCCATCCTATTAGGCATGCTAAATCAGTAGTAAGTTACGTTGCGTGATCTGGCAAGACCACGTTTTCTACACGGCAACTCAACCAAACGGGCCGCTAAGCCTGAGAAACAGCCGAGGAAGCCGCACAATGACTTTCCAGATTTTCCCTCCGCTCGAAATCCCCGAGACCCTTGCAGCGGGTCCCGGACCCGGCAACACGGATGCCCGCGTTCTGCAGGCCTTTGCAGGGGCAGGGGTCGCCGATCACATGCAAGGCGACGTTCTGCGAGGAATGATCGAGTGCAAGTATATGCTGCGCGAAATCTGGGGCACGCAGAACGCCTATACCTTCGCCGTCGCCGGAACGGGTTGGAGCGCGCTGGACACCATGTTCTCGGCCGTCATGCCGGGCGACAAGGTTGTGGCTTTTGCCAACGGCACATTCTCGGGCATTGATGCGCTGACCCTGCGGATCAAGGCGGCGACGCCCGCTGAACACGCAGCCAATCCGCTTGACCCGCAAGCTGCCAGCGTCACCGTGATCGAGGTTCCGCATGGCCAGTCTGTCACCGGAGAAATCGTCGAAGCAGCCCTGGCCGAGCACAATGCCAAATGGGCGTTCATGGCGCATTGGGAAACCGGGTCCGGCCGGATCAACGACATTCGTGGCTTTTCGGACGCGTGTGAGCGTCACGGCGCTATGGGTCTGATCGACGCGGTGTCGTCGCTGGGCGTCGATAACTTCTCTATCGACGACTACCCCGGCATTGCGGGTTGGGCCTCTTGCCCGCAGAAAGGTCTATGCTGTCTGCCACTGACCTACGCGCCGGTTAGCTTTACCGATGCCTTCATCGACAGCCTCAAGACCAGCGGTGCTTACACCTATGTGCACAACCCGATCTTCGAGGCCCGCCACTGGGGTATCGTCGACGGACAGGATGTCGAGAAAGGCACCTATCACCGGACGCATTCGGGCTATGCCGTGGCCGCCTTTCACGAGGCGCTGCGTCTGACCTTGCAGGAAGGGCTGGCCAAGCGCGCTGCGTCTTACCGCATTCACGAACGAGTCCTGCGCGATGCCGTGGTCGAACTGGGGTGCGAGGTCACCTCGGACATGCCGAGCTTGATCGTTCTGAACCTGCCGCCAGAGCTTGCCGGGCGTGAGATGGAATTGGTGCAGAATTGCCGTGCGCGCGGTTATGGCATCTGGCCCACGCTCAGCGCGCCTGTTCAGGTGCGGATCGGCATCCTCAACCAGCTGAACCGGAAATCCGTCAGCCGGATCGTGCGCTTGTTTGCCGAGGCGATGCGCGAACTGGGCGGGCAGATTGATCGGGACGCAATCGAAGCCCTGCTGGAAAGCCGCTACGGCACTTCGATGGCTGCTTAATTTCACTGCAAGAACGGGAGGATTGCAGATGGATATTCACGAATATCAGGCGAAAGAACTACTTTCGAATTTCGGTGTCGAAGTGCCGCCCGGTGCTTTGGCCTATAGCCCGGAACAGGCGGCCTATCGGGCGCGTGAACTGGGGGGCGACAAGTGGATCGTCAAAGCGCAGGTCCACGCAGGCGGCCGCGGCAAGGCCGGAGGGGTCAAGCTGTGCAACACCGAAAACGAGATCTACACAGCCTGTGATGACATGTTTGGCCGCAAGCTGGTCACGCATCAGACCGGTCCTGAAGGCAAAGGGATCTACCGCGTTTACGTGGAAGCCGCGGTCCCGATTGATCGCGAAATCTATTTGGGTTTCGTGCTGGACCGTTCCAGCCAGCGGGTCATGATCGTTGCGTCCTCGGAAGGCGGGATGGAGATCGAAGATATCTCGGCCGAGCGTCCGGACAGCATCGTGCGTTCGATCGTTGAACCCGCGGTGGGTCTGCAAGAGTTCCAAGCCCGTGAAATCGCGTTCCAATTGCGGCTGGAGCCGAAGCTGATCCAGCACATGGTCCGCACGCTGCAAGGCTGCTACGCCGCCTTCAGCGATCTGGACGCCACAATGGTCGAGATCAACCCTCTGGTCATCACCGGAGACGACCGCGTATTGGCGTTGGACGCGAAGATGAGCTTTGACGACAACGCGCTCTTCCGTCACCCGCAGATCGCCGAATTGCGTGACAAAAGCCAGGAAGACCCGCGCGAAAGCCGCGCCGGTGACCGGGGTCTGTCCTATGTTGGTCTCGACGGTAATATCGGCTGCATTGTCAATGGCGCCGGTCTGGCGATGGCGACGATGGACACGATCAAATTGGCTGGCGGAGAGCCTGCGAACTTCCTCGACATCGGTGGTGGAGCCTCACCTGAGCGTGTGGCCAAAGCCTTCCGTCTGGTTCTGTCGGACGACAATGTGCAGGCCATTTTGGTGAACATATTTGCCGGTATCAACCGCTGCGACTGGGTGGCCGAAGGTGTCGTACAGGCGTTGAAAGAGCTGGATATCGACATCCCTGTCGTCGTGCGCCTGGCCGGTACCAATGTGGAAGAGGGTCAGAAGATCCTCGCCAAATCCGGTCTTCCGATCATCCGCGCCACCACTCTGATGGAGGCTGCCGAACGCGCTGTCGGCGCATGGCGCAACGACCTTATCCAAGGCACCAAGATGAGGGCTGTGCAATGAGCATTCTTCTAGATCGTAACTCGCGCGTGATCGTGCAGGGTATCACTGGCCGAATGGCGCGGTTCCACACCAAGGACATGCTGAACTACGGCACCAATGTGGTGGGCGGCGTGGTTCCCGGTAAAGGCGGCGAAACCGTCGAAGGCGTTCCGGTCTTTGACACCGTCAAGCAGGCGGTTGAAGCAACCGGCGCGGATGCCAGCCTAGTGTTCGTTCCACCGCCCTTCGCGGCGGACTCGATCATGGAGGCTGCAGATGCCGGTATCCGCTATTGTGTCTGCATCACCGACGGTATTCCGGCGCAGGACATGATCCGCGTGAAGCGCTACATGTACCGCTACCCCAAAGAGAAGCGCATGGTTCTGACCGGGCCGAACTGCGCGGGCACCATCTCGCCGGGCAAAGCGCTGCTGGGGATCATGCCAGGGCACATTTACCTGCCAGGCAACGTGGGCATCATCGGTCGCTCAGGGACGCTGGGCTATGAGGCTGCGGCCCAGTTGAAAGAGCGTGGGATCGGTGTCTCGACCAGCGTTGGCATCGGCGGCGACCCGATCAACGGCTCGTCCTTCAAGGATATTCTACAGCGTTTCGAAGAGGATGAAGACACCCACATCATCGCCATGATCGGTGAGATCGGCGGCCCTCAGGAGGCCGAAGCGGCTGAGTTCATTCGCGATCACATCACCAAGCCCGTTGTGGCTTACGTTGCGGGTCTGACCGCTCCGAAAGGCCGGACCATGGGTCATGCCGGTGCGATCATCTCGGCCTTCGGCGAAAGTGCCAGCGAAAAGGTTGAAATCCTGTCGGCCGCCGGTGTGACCGTGGCCGAAAACCCAGCGGTGATCGGTGAAACGATCGCCCGCGTGATGGAGGCCGCATGATGGTCAAACCCTCGGTTCTAGTCACCCGTCGCTGGCCTGCCGCCGTCGAGGCGCAACTGGCCGAGAACTACAACACCGTGCTGAACACCGGGGACAAGCCTATGTCCCCGGCAGAAATCCGGCATGCGCTGAAATCCTATGATGCGGTCCTGCCGACCGTGACCGATACCCTCAGCTCCGAGGCTTTGGACGTTCCCGGTGCGCAGACGAAAATCCTGGCAAATTACGGCGTTGGCTACAGTCACATCTGCGAGTCTTCAGTGCGTGGGTTGGGCATGACCGTCACCAACACGCCGGACGTGCTGTCCGAATGCACCGCCGATATCGCAATGACCTTGCTGCTGATGGTGGCGCGCCGCGCGGGCGAAGGGGAACGCGAGATACGGGCGGGCCACTGGACCGGCTGGCGCCCCACGCATCTGATCGGCACCAAGGTCAGTGGCAAGGTGCTGGGCATCGTCGGCTATGGCCGCATCGGGCAGGAAATGGCCCGGCGTGCCCATCACGGGTTCGGCATGCAGATCGTTGTCTACAACCGCAGCAAAATTGCACCCGAGGTTCTGGCCCCGTGCAATGCCACGCAGGTCGAAACTGTGGATGATCTGCTGCCGCAATGCGATTTCGTCTCGCTCCATTGCCCCGGCGGGGCCGCAAACCGGCACCTGATAAACGCGCGCCGTCTGGATCTGATGAAACCGGATGCGTTCCTGATCAACACGGCCCGAGGCGAGGTGATCGACGAACGCGCGCTGATCCAGTCCCTGACCTTCGACATGATCGGAGGCGCAGCACTGGACGTTTTCGACGGAGAGCCCCGCATCAACCCCGACCTTTTGCAATGTGACAACCTCGTGATGCTGCCGCATCTGGGCAGTGCCACCCGTGAGGCGCGCGAGGCGATGGGGTTCCGGGTGCTGGACAACCTCAGCGACTTTTTCGATGGCCGCGAACCGCGCGATCGCGTGATCTGACACTCGCGTATATCAATTTCCTGCTCTGGCCCCTCCAAAGGGCCGAGCTTTGGACCGCTTAGGAGGACTGCGTCATGAACGCCCCCAATCGTATCGACGGTTTTTTCACCCAGTCTTTGTCGGACCGTGATCCTGAGCTTTTCGGTTCGATCACGTCCGAGCTGGGCCGTCAGCGCGACGAGATCGAGCTGATCGCGTCGGAAAACATCGTCTCTGCCGCCGTGATGGAGGCGCAGGGCTCGGTGATGACCAACAAATATGCCGAAGGCTATCCCGGCCGTCGCTACTATGGCGGCTGCCAGTTCGTCGATATCGCCGAAAACCTGGCCATCGACCGCGCGAAAGAGCTGT